>JAAXHZ010000291.1 GCA_012270625.1 Dehalococcoidia bacterium
CTGCACCAACATCGACGGCGCGATACTCGGAGGGGTGGCCGAGTGGACGAAGGCACCTGTCTTGAAAACAGGCATACGTTAACCGCGTATCGCGGGTTCGAATCCCGCCCCCTCCGCCAACATTCTGCCAAGGGTATTAGATATGTCCTTCAGACTCGAACCTCAATCAACCACTTCCCTCTCCCTCAAGGAGAAGGCCGGGGTGAGGGTGAAAAGATAGTAGGACTACATACCCTTCTCAGTCGCCAACTCACATCTTAGTATTAGTAATGGATGTTGGTCAGTTCTGTTCACAGTGCCAGAACATTTGTGTTATATTGTATTCGGCACAAATATCCAATCGCGAATTGCGAGATAGGTGTCATGGCCTATGCCTTCAACGATTGAGTGGACAGACGAAACTTGGAATCCGATTACGGGCTGCTCGCGGGTATCGCTTGGTTGCGATAACTGCTACATGTTTGCGCTCTATCCTCGACTCAGAGGGATGGGAGTCCCAGGTTACGATACCACGCCAGACAACATTCGCATTCTGCCTGAACGTCTTGACACGCCGTTGACTTGGAAGAGACCCAGATTGGTCTTCGTCAACAGCATGTCAGACATGTTTCATCCACATGTCGAATACTCCTTCATTTCAGACGTCTTCGGCATTATGCGACACGCGGAAAGGCACGTATTCCAGGTGCTCACTAAAAGGCCCGGCAGGGCCGTCGGTTGGTGGAATGAGTGCGGCAGTGAGAAATTCGGCGATTGGCCGGAGAATGTCTGGATTGGTACATCGGTCGAAAGTCAAAAGTACGCGCCGAGGCTGACCGTGCTCGGCCGAATTCCCGCAGCCGTCCGATTCGTGTCCGCTGAGCCGCTGCTGGAACGGATAAACCTGACAGAGTGGCTGGAGAATGGAACCTTGCAATGGGTCATAGCGGGCGGCGAGAGTGGGTTTAGGGCAAGGTCTATGGATCTGAGCTGGGTACGTGACCTCCGAGACCAGTCAACCCGGGCCGGTGTCGCTTTTTTCCTAAAGCAGCTAGGCGGTGTTCGAGGGAAGCGTGGCGGCGAAGACGCGATTGTCGATGGACAGATCTGGCGGCAGATGCCTATAGCATGACCGGACCATCGTTTGGGGGAGCATGGACACGCCAGAAGCTCGAAATCTTGCGTCGGTATCTCGACACCTACACGACTGCCCTCAAGGATCAGCCATTCGAGCTGATTTACGTTGACGCTTTTGCCGGTGCAGGCGTCGCTCCTACAAGACGAACGTTGCGAAACTCGAAGAACACCCCTATATTCGAGTTGTACTTTGCGGCAAGCAATTCCCGAGGCGCACCGATTGCCGTCCGCATTGCAGACCATATCCTCCGAAACTGGTAGCGTGCCGCTCGTTCGTGTATCAGCCACGGGCCAGATACGTATGTCTCTCTTCATAATCAGACCCCTGCGCTTCCCCTCCTGTACAATGTTCCTGTCATCCAATGCCACACGGAGCTAACCCATGAAGATCCACGAATATCAGGCGAAGGAGATCTTCGCTAGATACGGCATCCCAGTACCCCAGGGACGAGCTGCGACCTCCCCGGACGAGGCATCTGAGATAGCCGCTGACATCGGCGGCTCGGTCGTCGTGAAGGCACAGGTCCACGCTGGCGGGCGCGGCAAGGCTGGCGGCATCAAGGTCGCCGACTCGCCGCAGGCCGCCGCCGAAGCGGCCGATGCAATGCTCGGAACTACCCTCGTCACGTTCCAGACAGGGCCTGAAGGAGTCCCTGTCAGCAGCGTCCTCGTCGAGGAGGCTGTCCAAGTCGAGTCCGAAATGTACGTCGGCATGGCTGTCGATGGCGCCGCCGAGGGAATCGTCGTCATCGCCAGCGCAGCGGGCGGCATGGAGATCGAGGAGGTGGCAGAGTCCACGCCTGAGAAGATACTCACCGTCGCGATAGACCCGGTGCTCGGCTTGCAGCCGTTCCAGGGCCGCAAGCTCGCCTATGGGCTCGGTGTTGCCGACTCCCTGAACCGTCCCGTCGCCTCACTCATGGCCTCTCTATACAAGCTGTTCGAGGAGAACGACTGCTCTCTTGTCGANNGATGTCGGCTGCATCGTCAACGGCGCCGGACTCGCCATGGCTACTATGGACGTCACACACGCCGCCGGAGCCTCGCCCGCGAACTTTCTCGACATAGGCGGCGGCGCCGACGAGGAGAAGGTCGCCAAGTCGCTGGAGATCGTTCTGTCGGACGACAACGTCAAGCGCGTACTCGTGAACATCTTTGGCGGCATTCTCAGGTGCGATGTCGCCGCGCGCGGATTCGTCATGGCATCAGAGCGCGCTCCAGACAAGATGCGCCCGATGGTCGTGCGAATGCTCGGCACCAACTCGGACGAGGGACGCGACATACTCGCCAGCTCCGGCCTCGACGTTGTCCTCGTCGACGACCTCAACCAGGCCGCCGAAGCCATACGCAACGCAGGGTAGTCGGGAGGGGAGGCGCGCTATGACGGCAGTAGAGAACGACAGCGCTGTTCCCATGAACGGCATCGTCGCCGTGATGGAAGAGCGCGAATATGAAGTGATCGACCACACGATGCACAGTTGGGTCTTCAGATCGAAGAACCCTGACGCCTACGGCTTCACTCTGCCCTCGACATGGAAACCAATTCCTGTGGATATGCTGCGTCACGCGCTGCACTCCGAGCCGCTAGACGCCGACGAGGTGATCGAGCAGGCATTCGAGAAGGCCGCCTACTATGAGGTCTTACGACGCAAGCGAGAAGAACTAGATCCAACGCCGAAGGGGATTACCTTCGAGGAGGCAAAGAAGAAGTTCAACATCGGACCTACCCGACGCACTCCAGAGGAACTGAAGAAGATTCAGGAAATGCTCGATGACATCGACGCAGCTAACAAAACCCTTAGTGACTACGCCGCGCCCACGGATGCTTCGGTGAACCTGGACTACTACGTCTATGACGAACCCCACTGCTTAGAAGAGTAACGTCTCGCATCATGCACGATGAGGTGTTTGTAGATGCCAGCTTCTGGATTGCGCTCATACACGGCCGGGAGGAGCGCCATCAGGAAGCCCGTTACAGATGGCAAATGTCGATCACCACTGACTTGACCCCGATCACGACCAACTGGACACTGTACGAAGCGTTGACATTCCTCAACTCTCGCCAGAGGAGACGCCATGATCTGGCGTTGCGACTGCTAAGACTAGCAGATATGACAACTGAGACTATCGACGCCTCACAATTCGAGCAACAGGCGCTGGACATCTTCGTCTCCCACTCTGACAAGCATTGGAGCGTAGTTGACTGCGCGAACTTTGTCTGCATTCGTGAACGCGGGTCACGCTTCGCGCTATCATTCGACAGAGACTTTGCCCAGGCACAGACCGAGTTCACGTTTCAAGTCCTGGGCTTCAGGAGTTAACCAATGAGCATACTGGTAGGCAGGGACACCAAACTTATGGTGCAGGGGATTACCGGACGAGAGGGCAGCTTTCACGCACTCCGCTGCCGTGAGTACGGTGCGGATCTCGTCGCCGGTGTCACCCCCGGACGCGGCGGCCAGATGTTCGACGACGACGTTCCCATCTACAACACGGTCGAGCAGGCGGTCGATGCGAACGGCGCCGACGCCGCGCTGATCTTCGTCCCGCCGCCGTTCGCAGCCGACGCCATCGTCGAATCCATCGACGCCGGTATCTCCGTGATCGCGTGCATCACAGAGGGCATACCAGTGATGGACACCGTGCGCGTCGTCCGGTACCTCAAGGGTAAGTCCACGACGCTCATAGGTCCCAACTGCCCCGGCGTCATATCTCCCGGAGAGAACTTCAAGATGGGCATCATGCCAGGACACATCCACAAGGCTGGGCGCGTGGGCGTCGTGTCCCGCAGCGGTACGCTCACCTATGAAGCTGTGGGACAGCTCACAGAGCTCGGAATCGGGCAGTCCACATGCGTCGGCATCGGTGGCGACCCTGTCAACGGCTCCTCGTTCGTGGACATACTCAGGATGTTCGAGGAAGACCCCGACACCGATGCAGTCGTAATGATCGGCGAGATCGGTGGCACCAGGGAGCAGGAGGCCGCCGAGTTCATTGGAAGCGACGATTTCACCAAACCCATCGCCGCTCTGATCGTTGGCCAGAGCGCCCCTCCTGGCAAGCGCATGGGACACGCGGGGGCCATCATCACCGGCAGCGCGGGACGCGCCAGCGAGAAAGTCAAGGCGCTGGCCGCCGCCGGAGTCTCCATCATCCCGGCCCCAGGCGAGATCGGGGTCACCGTCCAACAGATGGTGGGAAATCCAGCGTAGGTTATGATTCGCTATATGTTAAGCTGTAAGACGATGACACCAACTCTAGAACCCTTTGACAGGTGAGCTTGAGCCGCTTGGAGTTAGCTACAAATCGCGATCTGGAAGTCTTGATCGACAAGCTTCCGCCCCATATCCAGCTGCCGCTTCGCGGCAGAGATGACCTCGACCATCTCCTCGAAGTAGTCCTCGACCTCGGACGAGAGCCGGAGGCGCGCTTCAGGGATGAGAGCGTCATCCTCGACCGCGCCGAGGTCACAGCGGAAGACATCGAGTACACCATCGAGCGAATCGGCCTGTTCGGCGAAGACAATCGCGCCGGCATCGAACGCACGCTGCATCGCATCTCCGCCATCCGCAATCGCGCCGGTACCATTATCGGTCTGACCCTTCGGGTCGGACGCGCGGTGTATGGCACCATTCGCGTTATCGAAGACCTCATCATGACTGGCAAGAGCGTCCTGCTGCTGGGCAAGCCCGGCGTTGGCAAGACCACCATGCTCAGGGAGGTCGCCCGCGTGCTTGCAGACGACGCCCACCGCCGCGTGATCGTCGTGGATACGTCGAACGAGATCGCTGGCGACGGTGACATACCCCATCCCGCAATCGGACGCGCGCGCCGGATGCAGGTGCCGTCTCCCGCGCTCCAGCACAACGTCATGATCGAAGCCGTCGAGAATCACATGCCGGAGGTCATCATCATCGACGAGATCGGCATCGAGCTCGACGCCAACGCCGCTCGGACTATCGCGGAGCGCGGCGTACAGCTCGTCGCGACTGCCCACGGCAACACCCTCGACAACCTCGTCATGAACCCGACCCTGTCCGACCTCGTCGGGGGCATCCAGTCGGTGACGCTGGGGGACATCGAGGCGCGAAGACGACGCACCCAAAAGACGGTGCTGGAACGACGAGCTCCGCCGACCTTCGACGTGCTGGTCGAGATCCAAAGCTGGACCGAGGTCGTCGTCCATCCCGACGTCGCTGAGACCGTGGACCGTATGCTCAGGGGATATCCCATCACTCCCGAGCAGCGCACGGTCGCCGCTGACGGCACCGTATCCAAGACCCGTCCACAGGTCACGCAGACGCAAAACGGGACATCCTCACAGATGAGGGGTCTGCCCTTCAATGGCAATGGCGGCAATGGCGGCAATGGCGACTGGGGCAGCGGCAACCGGCACGAGCCTGCTCCAGAGAGGGAGAAGCGGCCTGCCAAGATCACCCACATCATGCCATACGGCGTGAACCGGGGTAAGCTGCAGCAGGCGGTGCGCCACACCAACTCGCCGGTCGAGGTCGTGGACAACATAGCCAGCGCGGATCTGCTGCTTACCACCAAGAACTACTACCGGCGCAAGACCAGCGCGCTCCAGGCCGCTGAGCAGAAAGGCAAGCCGGTTTACGTGCTGAGGCGGAACACGACACCGCAGATCGAGCAGTTCGTCAAGGCGGTCACCCGCGACAAGCGTCACGGTCGGCACGACCAGGCGCTCGACGACGCGATGCGTGAAGCAGAGGACGCGATCGGTCGCATCCAAAGCGGCGAGCACAAGGTCCAGCTCAGCCCCCAGGGAGCGTACGCCCGCCACGTTCAGCACGAGATAGCCGAGCAGAACGGACTGACCTCCCATAGCGTCGGCAAAGATCCTGCCAGAAGCGTCGTCATCTACCACCGCTGATTTCTCCAAACTCTGACCCACGTCAGGGTTGTGCCGCAGCGCTATGTGTCGGCGTACAATGTCACCTGGTTGACAACCAGACTGTCACAGGCACCTGAAGGAGCGAGGCTTGGCTCTGTTCATTTCATTAGAGGGTGGAGAAGGCTCCGGCAAGACCACGCAGGTGGAACGACTAACAGACTCGCTTACCAAGCTGGGTATTTCCACGCTAAAGATCCACGAGCCGGGATACACTGAACTCGGTGACCACATTCGCCATCTCATCAAGAGCAGACCTTGGGGCGGTGTGACCATCTCACCCACTGCTGAACTCTTTCTATTCGCCGCGTCACGGGCCGAACTAGTTTCGAAGGTGCTGGCCGAACAGGCCAAGAACCCGCACCTCGTCATCGTTGCGGATCGCTATGCTGACTCGACAGTCGCATACCAGGGCTACGGCAGGCAGATGCCAGTGGAGCTTGTAGAAGCAGTCAACCATCTGGCGACGGGGGGTCTCATGCCCCACAAGACGTTTCTACTAGACTGTCCGCCCGGACAGGGCCTGCGGCGCGTGGAGGTGCAGACCCATCTGTTCGACATGACTTCCGCGGGCCGTACTGACGAGGACGGCTCCAGAAGGTTCGAGGACGAGCCACTCAGCTTCCACGAACGCGTACATACAGGCTACCTGAAGTTGGCCGATAGGGAGCCTGAGCGGTGGGAGGTCATCGACGCGCTGGCTGATCCGGACGAGGTATTCCAGCGCATCTGGAATGTAATCGCGCGAATGGATGAGTTCCAGCGCATTATGAGCCAGATCCGGGACGCTCCCGTGCTATTCGGCTCATACGGAAATGGCTCCTGAGATCAGACCCGTGCCGCGAGCGGAGTGGACCTCGCTGGACAGTCCGGGTTCTCGCAACGTCGAGGGCAAGGTGCTTCTCATCCTCGGCAACCTGACCGTCGCGCTGATGCGCTTCGGAGAGGATGGGGCAATCCCTGAGCGCGCCGCGCCTTACCCAACTGACGTCGTTTGCGTCGAGGGCGGCGGATTCACCGAGGTCTCAGGCGAAGAGGCCGAGCTAAAGTCCGGGTTCAGCGTCCGCTGGCCCGCCGACTCCGTACGCAGGCTGTGGACCGAGACGGAGCCTATGACGGTGCTGGTGGTGGAGCACTTCAGACCCTCGTAATCGACTTTTTCCTCGAACGAACGGTCCCTGCCACGTATCCGAATGCGCCGATCACCGTTCCCCCACCCGCGATTGCGAACGTTGCCGCCGCGCCTGTCAGCGCGCCGATTGGCCCGAATGCGAACGCGCCGCCAGAGCCTCCTATGTCCCATCCCGATTGCAGCGTCGCCAGCGCGGAGCTCCGCTCACGCGGGGGCACCCTATCCACGATCAGAGACTGCATCGCGGGCTGAAGCATCCCGAAGCCGAGTCCGCTGAGGACTCCTGACGCCATGAACAGTAGGCGTATCTCGGCCGTCGCTAGTATGAACATGCCTGCCGCAACCACTAAGAGTCCCGGCACGATCACCGCGCCTCTTCCCAGTCTGTCGGAGACGGCGCCTGAGACAGCCAGCGCCACCATCGAAGTGATCGAGTACATCGTGTGGTACAGACCTGGATTGCCAAACTCTCGCTCCTCGGCAAGCTGTGGCAGGAAGGTCGAGACCGGCGCTGTGGTTAACGTGTAGGTTACGAACACCATCGTAGGGAACAGCGCGCGTCTGTTGATGAGCGGCACCTTATCCCCCTGCGGTCCCTGCTGTACGGGGAGGTTTATGCGCGTTGTCGTCATGCCAGCCGCGGCGATACACCCCACAAACCCGAACACCGCCGCGTAGATGAACGCGCTCTCGAAGCCATACATCTGGAGCGCCCAGAACGCCAGCGCCGGGGAGTACAGGCTCGCCGCCGAGATCGAGTTGCCCATGTAGCCCATCGCCTCGGCGCGCCTGTGTCCGGGCGCGAGGTTAGCGACGATCGTCGAGGTCGCCACCGGTCCCAACGCCAGTCCGACGCCCTGGAGCACCCTCGCAGGGACGATCAGCCACACGTCGAACGCGAAGATGTGAAGCAGCGTCGCGACTCCGAGCACGGCCGGCCCGGCGATCGCGACCACCTTGGCGCCAAAGGTGTACACCCACCTGCCAGCAAACGGACGGACGATCAGTCCGACTATCCCGAACGACCCTACCACTATCCCAAGCTGCCAGTCTGCTCCGCCTCGCTCGATAACGTACAGCGGGATGAGCGTGAACATCGCCGTGTACGAAGCGAAGATACAGTGAGCTACAACTAGATTGAGGACATAGTCTCGCGTCCACAGACGCACAGCAGCCGAGCTCGACTCTCTGGGGTTCAAGTCAGCGGGACCTTATGGGGTGCCTGGTAGGGCGACAATTGAGGAGCGGTATGGCATGTGGAATCCTATTCGTGGGTAGCATCTTATCTTAGTTGACATCCAAGAACATGCACCACCAGGCATCAGAGCCTGTCCCAAATTGGTAGGTGGGGATGTCATCCTCACCCTACCCTGTCCCTGAGAGAGGTGACTTTCGATATCGGAGATCTGCGCCCAGTAACCTAGGACGGGTTCTATACATCAAGTTAAGGTTCCCACTGATGTTCTAGAGACATAGCTCGACTTACTCATATATGAGATAATCTGCGGGAGATGAATGACAAATATGGAGCCGAGACAAGGGAATCCACCCCTTTCGCACAACGGCAGCAGTCCCCGCTGTCCCATTGCCTCTCACTGGACCTGGAAGTCGGCGTGAAAGACCGTCGCATCCGCGCTTTCGCCGGAGTACGCCCGGATACCGGACGATCCCTAACATTTCCTGTAGCAGGGAACAGCCTCGGCGGGGCATTAGCGAAGCTGGACGAGCTTGCCGGAGGCTCCGACTTCCTGCTTGGCCACAATCTGATCGAGTTCGACCTGCCCCATCTGAAGGCCGTAAGTCCTAATCTGCGACTACTGCGCCTACCGGCTGTGGACACGCTCAGACTCAATCCCCTGGCCTTTCCGCGCAACCCCTATCATCACCTGGTCAAGCACTACCAAGACGGACAGATCAAACGCGGGCGCGTCAACGATCCTGAACTGGATGCCAGGCTCACACTTGAGGTCTTCGACAACCAGATAAAGGAATTGTCCGGCTCGCCGTCTGAGCTGCTGACAGCCTGGCATTGGCTGACCACGGCGGAAGATGGCGCGGGCTTCGACAGGGTCTTCAGTGCTCTGCGTCGCTCCCCAAGGCCGTCCAACGCCGAGGCGCATTACGCGATTCTCGTGCGTCTGGCTGGCAACTCCTGTCAGACGCACACCCGCGAGGTCATGGCGAATGCAACCCGACACGGTTGGGCACTAGCCTATGCGCTGGCGTGGCTGTCGGTATCCGGGGGCAACTCTGTCATGCCTCCCTGGGTGCGACATCAGTTTCCTGAAGCCGGTCAGCTGGTGCGCCGGTTGCGCGACACCGCCTGCGCTGATGCCGCCTGTGAATGGTGCAGGGAGCGACACGACGCCCGCAAGGAGCTTGCCCGCTGGTTCGGATTTGACGGCTTCCGTCCTGAGCCGATGGACAACAATGGGCAGCCCATGCAGCAGTCGATCGTTGAGTCCACGATGGCGGGTGATCATGTGCTGGGCATCCTGCCGACCGGGGCTGGCAAGTCGCTCTGCTACCAGGTCCCAGCGTTGTCCCGCTACGACAAGACCGGCGCTTTGACGGTGGTGATCTC
>JAAXHZ010000292.1 GCA_012270625.1 Dehalococcoidia bacterium
CCAGGGCCACAACCTGGCGCCTTACCGCTTGGCCACGCCCACCACATCCACTCAGAAATTCTAGCACCGGCCGCTGCGGAGGGTCAACGAATCAGAAGTCGACGGCGATCTCCTGCTCGACACGAAGGTCAGTACGCATCGCTCTTGCCAGCACTCCCTTGACAAGCCATCTCACCGAAGACTTTTCGGTCTTCAAACTTGGCACACTGACATGCCCAACGTTCAACTGAAATCGCCACTCTTGCGTTGTATCGGCGCTCAGCAAGACATCTCTCTCGAGAATGACCTGATCCACGATGTGGTCCTGAGCGTCGTTGCCGAACTTTTCTACACGAACGACTTCCGCCCTGACCTCGGTCGGGGCAACGTCCTGAAACACGTCCGATCGCAGTCTGCCATCCAGCCTGTCTCCCGACCCCACGTTTCCAGAAGAGACATCCAGAGTGAGGTTGCACTGCCTGTACCCGGCTTCAGTGACGATCGGTCGGGACATAGCATCGTCAATCGAAGGACGTTCGACGACTGTGACTTCCAGGCTCTCGTAAAGGTCGCGAGCGTTGGCCACGTCCAGAGACGCTTTGACCTCCCATGAAATACCCGGCTGTATGGACTTGACGCTTGTACCGCTCACTGAGCGCGGCGCGTCGGGCGGAACGATAAGGACCACGTCTGTCGAGTACTTCACTCCGCTGCGGAGTGTCCCGTTGTCCGAAAACGTCTCCCCTAGCTTGGCTCTGGTCTGAGTTTTCTTTTGATAGTGGGTTCCGTACTGACTGCTCGTCTTCTGCACATAGGTCTCGGTGCAGATCAACTCCACTGTTCCATGCCTGACGAGGAAACTGCTCTTCGGGACGAGATCGATTCGAGCCTTCAGCTCGTCGCCGGCATGTAGCGCCGTTTCGCTCAGGTGGATCCGCAGGTCCGCGTCGGGGCGACGAAAGCGCGATAGCATAGCACCCATCTCTCACATTGCTTTTGGCTTAACCCGCCTATCGTAGTTACCCAAGGCAGCGATCGCGCCTGTGTCGTGCGTGGCGGAGAGTTCTTCGACAGCAACGGTGTGCCGCTGCCGATATGGATGCCGCAAAATCCGTCTTGCTCTCCGAGTCTCACCCTAACCAGCGCGTATTAGGCAGCAGAATCACCGCCTTCTTGGGGCTCCATGAAATCATGGAGATCTCTGCTGGTCAGAGCTTCAAGCAGCTCAGAGACGATTATGTCTTTCTTCGTATGATGACGCAGCGGCAGGTTCGGATCAACGCTGTAAACGTTACGGCGCCCAGACTTGCGACGGGTGATGTAACCTGCCTGCTCAAGGTCGGAAATGATCTTGTGGGTGGTTCTTTCAGTAACCCCGATACTCTGTGCGATCTCACGAGCAGTGCTCGTTGAGTTATGCGATATGTAGCTAAGCACGAGTCCGTGGTTGGTGATGAAGGTCCACCGTGAGGCGCTGGTCAAGGCAATGGGCCTCCATGAAATTTGCATGAATACTAGCATAGTGAACGACCATGTTCAATTCACGTAGCTTCGCCCTGGTCGGCGAGTGTCGATACTAGTTCGATCAGAGTGCGCACGGGAACGCCGGTCGATCCTTTCGGATTGATACCCTTGGTCGTTGTGGTCCTGGTAGTCGCCGCGATGTCCAGATGAGCCCACTTGGAGTCACCGGCAAACTCTCCGATGATGAGAGCTCCAGTGATGGCTCCCGCGCCCCTGCCACCTGTATTTCTTATGTCCGCCACATCGCTCGCGTACTCAGCGGTGTAGGATGGGAACGTGGGAAGCTGCCACATCCGCTCCCCTACACTGTCGCCAGCCCGGACGATCTCATTGATCCACGCCTGATCATTTCCAAAAACGCCGGTTGCTCCGCTGCCGAGGGCGACACCGACTGCACCAGTGAGGGTCGCGACATCAACAATTCTGGTTAACCCATTCTCTACGGCGTAGCATAGGGCGTCTGCCAGAACGAGCCGCCCTTCGGCGTCCGTGTTGCCGATCTCGATAGTCTTGCCATTCATGGCGCGTACGACGTCGCCGGGACGCTGCGCTCGACGTCCAGGCATGTTCTCGGTGGCTGGGACGATCCCCCATACATTTATCTTGGGCCTGATCGCGCCGATCGCCTTCATCGCGCCGATGACACACGCCCCGCCGGACATGTCGCTCTTCATCGTCAGCATTCCCTCGGCAGACTTGAGGTCCAGTCCGCCACTGTCAAAGGTTATCCCCTTACCCAGTAGTCCAACGTTGTTCTCAGGCCTATCAGGATCGCCTCGGTATCTGATAACGATGAACTTGGGCGGCTCCTCGCTTCCCTGAGCCACGCCGGCAAACGATCCCATTCCGAGACCCTCGATGTCAGAGCGGTCAAGAACAGTGAGATCCATGTCGGCTTCGTGTGCAACATCCAGTGCGATCTCGGCCATGCGTGTGGGGGTCATGTAGTTGGCAGGCTCGTTGCTCATTTCGCGGGCGAGATTGACCCCCTGCGCAATTGTGGCGCCGATCTGGGCTCCCTGCGTTGCGACATCGATCTTGCTCTGATCGAACTCGATGATGTTCACGTCCTCTATGGACGTGTCTTTGGATTTCGACTTGTACTTGTCAAAAGAGTAAAGGCCCAATCGGATTCCCTCTGCCGCGGCCTGGGCGGACTCACCTGCATCCAGCCCTCCTATGCCTGCGCCATGAAGGATTGTCGAAAAGCTCGTTACTCCTTTGGAGGCAAGCAGGCGCGCAACCTCAGCGTTCACCTCCCTGACGACATCCATGTCGAATTCAGACCACTTTCCCAGCCCCGCGACGACTACGCGCTTCGCGGGGAGCTGACCCAACGAGTAGATCAGCGTGTTCTCTCCGCTCTTTCCCGATATGTCGCCTTCGCGAATCAGGTCGGCAACCGCGCCGCTCAACGCGTCGTCCACGGCGCCAGTGGCGCCGCCTGGTCTCGATACACCTTCAAACAGGTTTACTACGATTGCCGCATCTTCTCGCTCAGCGATGTTTCCCTGAATAACACTTATGTCCACGTCGCTCCTCCTTGTCGGGGTAACGATTGTATTATATGGCAAGGCGCTTGAATCGCGCGTGGCGGCTGAACCCTCTGCTATAATCTGCGGACTGCAAAGCCGCTATCAAGTCTGGATCTTGTCACCATAATTCTAGGAGCCGTACCATGACTCGCCCTCAGTCAGATTTTGAACGACAGCTAGTTACACGCGCCCACCGGGTCCTGCCGGGTGGGAATCTGGGAAACGTCAACCAAGACATCGTCATTGCCAGGGGCGAGGGCAGCAGGATCTGGGATGCCAGCGGCAACGAGTACATCGATTATCTGCTGGGATCGGGCCCGATGGTCATAGGCCACAGTCATCCCGAAGTGATTGAGGTTGTCCGCGAGCAGTTGGCGAGCGGCACGACGTTCTTCGCGAACAATGAGCACGCGATCGAGCTGGCTGAAGAGATCGTCAGCGCCGTTCCATGCGCAGAGAAGGTCAGATTCAGCTCCACTGGCACTGAAGCGACGCTGTATGCCATGCGCGCGGCTCGAGCGTACAGGGGCAAGGACAAAATCCTGAAATTCGAGGGCGGATTCCACGGAATGAACGACTACGCGCTGATGAGTGTGTTTTCAACCAATCCAGATGGATATCCACACCCCTCTCCAGACTCCGCCGGAATCCCCAGATCGATCCAAGACGAGGTACTCATTGCTCCGTTCAATGACCTCGACACGGCGACTGAGATCATCGAACAGCATCACGATGAGATCGGCGGCATCATCGTCGAGCCTTTCCAAAGGCTCATTCCTCCAAAGCCGGGGTTCTTGCAAGGACTACGGAATCTGGCCGATGAGTTCGAGATCCCATTGATATTCGACGAAGTCGTAACCGGGTTCAGGTTCGCATACGGCGGCGCTCAGGAGTTCTACGGAGTCAAACCAGATCTCTGCACGTTGGGAAAAGCGGTCGCAGGTGGTTTCCCGTTGACAGCAGTCGCGGGAATCGACGAGATCATGTCCCATATGGATCCTGCGTCGGTGCCGTCAGACGGTTTCATGCCCCAAGTCGGCACGCTCAGCGGAAACCCGATAGCGGCGGTAGCTGGCCTGAAGACGCTGGAGATCCTGCGCCGGCCGGGCACATACGAGTCGATGCGCGCAACTGGGAATCAGCTCAGGACAAATCTCCAGCAGATGCTGGATGAAGCGGAGATTCCAGCCCAGGTGACTGGAGAAGCCGTGCTCTTCGATGTCTTCTTCACCGATCAGGAAATCACTGACTATCGCTCGACGCTGACGTCGGACGCAGATACGATGAGCAGATTCAACGCCGCCGTCGTCGAGCGAGGTGTGTTCAAGGGCGCATCCAAGTTCTACATCTCAGCGGCCCACACCGAGGCAGACGTCGAACAGACACTCGAGGCATTCAGGGGAGCCGTAAACGAACTCCGTTGACTCCTGCTCTGGTGACTTCCGCACACAGCGCCCAGTAACGGAGGTTGTGTTTTCGCGTTCACTCCGCTATGGGGTTGCGCATTCTTTGAGAAACCATGCTAGAAGTAATTACGATATTCGTAATAGAACTTCTTTTATGTAACCGTTTTTCACTGATAGTGAAGTACGTAAATATTTTACACGTAAATATTCCCGAAACGTGTACAATCTCACGCTTGACAACTTACCCAATGAATCCTAAATTAGAAGGCGTGGGCACTGGGGGATATGCCCGATTCGTTGAAGGTTCAAATGCGATCTAGCGTCACTGAAAGTCGGCGCATTCGCATTTCCGGACAAGTTAATCGACGCCGTTCATTCATATGATCGTAATTCATGGTGTCGGCTTGTCCGATGGTCAGGAGCAACGCTCGCGCGTGTGACGATACGCGCCCATTCGATGTCAGAGTGTGCTGCCTGACCTGTTGGCGTCCGTATGGGCCGCAGGTCATTCTGCATCCATTGAACGGATTGTGGTACCTATCCCCGCCCACCTGTTTGAGGCTTGCATCGTCTTGTGCTTTTCTATGGAGGTCAGTCAGGTGGAAGTTGGGAATACTTCGATCAATATACTTAAAGACGGTACTTTTATGGTCGATGGCGGCGTGATCTTCGGCCAGCTCGCCCGCACTCAGTGGGAGCAGTTTATCAAACCCGATCGCAGGAACCGGATTCGCCTGGGCCTGAATGCGATCTTGGTCAGGACGCCTGACGTAAACGTCCTAATCGATACGGGCGCCGGCAGCAAACGCATGGTAGAGCTAAAGGCCGACTATAGTTTGAACGGCAACAAGCTGTCCAAGGGGCTGAAGTCGTTTGGACTCACGGCAAGGGACATAGACGTTGTGGTGTTGACCAATCTTCGCTTCGAGCATAGCGGAGGCTGCACCAAGCTGGACCGCACCGGCACGGCAATTCCGATGTTCCCTAAGGCACGATACATGGTCCAGAAAGCGTCTTGGGATGCCGCCAACTCTCCCAATGAGCGATACTCACACTCCTTCTACCAGGACGACTTCGAGCCTCTGGCCGAGCGCGACCTGGTTCACTTCGTCAACGGTAAAGACGAAGTCATTCCAGGCGTGACAGTGAAGCTCATGGAAGGGCCTTCCAAAGGAAATCAGGTCGTATTCATCGAGTATGGCAGCGAACGCATCATCTATGCGGGTGACCTCATCCCCACTCCATTTCATCTTCCGGTACATCACATTCCTGCGTCCGCCGAGTTTCCCAACGATACGCTGGTCCAAAAGCGTGAGCTTTTGGAAATGGCGATGGGCGATGGGTGGATGATCGTATTCGGAAATGGCAACGAGTGCAACGCTGCCTACGTCCAAGACCGGGGCGGTGTGCCTCAGCTTGTGCCAGTGGAAGTCTAGCAGCGCCTGCGAGGCGACGCGATTACGTACCTAAGACTTCCGCCCGCACCCAGTCGCCTTCGATGGATGTCAACGTGGATGCCGTAATTCGGTTGGAGAGATCAGTCCCGGTAGATGTCCGCACACGGATGTAGTTGTCGGTAAGTCCCGACCAGACCGGATGCTCTGACGCACCTCTTTCAACCACGCGCTCCCACAGCACCTCCCTACTGCGGCCCAGGAATTGGCTCCTGAAGTCAAGCGAGAGGTCTCTTGCCAACGCGGTAAGCTCGGCGGCTCGCTCTGCCTTTGACGCCGCATCGACCTGCGCGTCGAAGTAGGCTGCGCTCGTTCCAGGGCGTATCGAATAGGGAAACACATGCACGGACGCCAGGTCAGATTCGGCGCACACGTCAACGGTCTGCCGGAAGTCTGAGTCCGTCTCTCCTGGGAAGCCCACGATGACGTCGGCAGTAACGGCGACGTCGGGTACTGACCTGCGGATTCGTCCGACGGCGTCCAGAAAGCCGGACGCACTGTAGCGACGTCTCATCCGTTCAAGTACCGCATCACTCCCACTTTGAAGAGGAACGTGAAAGTGGGGGCACAGCCTGCGATCAGACCACAGGTCGAGCAGCTCATCGGATATGTCCTGCGGCTGAAGAGACGAAATTCTAATCCTGGGCAGGTCTGTCTGGTCCAGCAAGAACCTGACAAGTGAGGTAATGTCGGCATCGGGCAGATCGAATCCGTAGGACCCTAGCTGAGTTCCAGTGAGTACGATCTCCTGACACTCCGCCTCACTGTACGCGTTCGCGGTCGCCACAATCTGATGCAGAGGAATGCTGCGTTCCCTGCCGCGAACCTTGGGCACGATACAGTAGGCGCAGACTTGATCGCAGCCTTCCTGGATCTTGATCATTGCGCGCGAGCGCAGTTTGAGAAGAGGCTTCAGCGCGCTGTCATCACCGATCGCGCAAGCTGTATCAGGTCCCTCGGCCACATCCTCCAGCATTGCAACCAAGGATGCCTTATCGGAGTTGCCCACGACGAGGTCGATTTCGGGCATCGCGCGTAGGTCGTCAGGCGCCCGCTCCGCGTAGCAGCCGGTCGCAACTATGATCGAGTCTGGATTGCGACGCTTCGCGGATCTCACTGCCTGCCTGGCCTTGCGGTCCGCAACGTGAGTCACGGTGCAGGTATTCAGCACGTAGATATCTGCGTCATCGCTTTGAGACACGATCCGGTATCCTGCCTCGACGAACTTCCTATACAACGCCTGAGTGTCGGCCTGATTCAGCTTACATCCAAGCGTCTCGAGCCTTACAGTCTTCGAGCCAGCTCCACTGTCGATTACCTGAGTCGTTCTGAAATACCTCCCATTTGGATCAATGTATACTAGCACGGCGAACCGACGCTATCCCAACAGATTGAGTTCATGAGAGAATTGCCACTTATGCAAGTTTCAAGGAGTGAGTGGAGAGGAGTGAGGAGTGAGAGCCTCCCCCGTTCATAGTGAGGTAGGGTCAGGGATTGTGATGCAAGATTACGCCATGTCGGGAATCGACGATTGGCTCGACCGCGCCCGAAGGATGGTTGGCTACCGCGCGGAGGCGAGCGATTTCCTCGATAGAGTCAACTCGGTGCTTCCAGTATCAGACACCGATGTCGAACTTGTTTGCAGGCTGTGGACAGCCGCTGATGAGCACGATGTGTCTATATGTGAGGCGCTCCGGCGTTTCGATGAGGCGCTCTTCAACGCTCCAGGGCAGATCGAGATCACTCGAGGGGCCGAACCCATCTCAGCTCAGGACGACAGCGCAGGCCTGGTTTACATATGTACCTGGTCTCTGGTGCGCCCGGAAGGCCACGGCATGAGCGTAGTGCTTGCGGCTGATCAAACCACTAGACACCTCGGCTTCGAAGTCAGGGATGTGAATGGCAGAACACGCCCGATTAGATTCCCTCTGGACAGTCCATCAGACCTGTATGAAACTCTGGCCTACAGCTTTTTCACGCTCCACGAACTTTCGGCTAAAGTATAATCGGGAGTGCTGATGCACGATACAGAGAGGCGGCGCAGATAACCTGGCGTGCACTTGATATAATCAATCGGCCTAGACAAGACGAAACTTCTTTGGGCGCACGTGGAACGCGGCGTCCTGCACTCCAGGGAGATTTAATGTGATTCTCGCGAATAGAGTGGTTGTAACCGGGGTGGGCGTCGTCAGCCCTTTGGGATTGGACACAGGTTCAACCTGGAAGAACCTTCTGGCTGGAAAGTCCGGCGTAGATCGAATCTCCTCGTTCGACACGGAAGGGTACGGGACCACTATCGCAGCAGAGGTCAAGGGTTTCGACCCGGACGCACTTCTTGGTAGAAAGCAGGCTCGGAGGATGGACCGGTTTGTCCATCTAGGCGCAGCTGCCGCCCTGGAAGCCGTGGACGCCGCCGAATTCAGGGTTACGGAAGAGAACCAGACCCGTGTGTCCGTCATGATCGCGAGTGGTATCGGCGGTATCATCACCCTTGAAAACCAGATTGGAGTACTCGGGGACCGGGGACCCAAGCGGATATCCCCTTTTCTCGTGCCAATGATGCTGCCCGACATGGCGTCAGGTCAGGTCTCTATGCTGCTAGGGGCAAAGGGTCCCAACTACAGCACTGTATCGGCCTGCTCGAGCGCAGCGGATACCATCGGACAGGCTTTTGAGGCTCTGAGGCGAGGGGACGCGGACGTTGCTGTCGCTGGTGGTTCGGAGGCGGCAATATGCCCGATTGGAGTCGCCGGGTTCAATGCCTGTCACGCGCTGTCGAAGCGCAATGACGAACCGGAACGGGCCTCTCGACCGTTCGACGCTGAACGTGACGGTTTCGTACTTGGGGAAGGAGGCGCCGCCCTTGTGCTGGAGACCTTGGAACACGCCGTAGCGCGAGGAGCCCAGCCTATCGCAGAGCTTTCAGGGTACGGTTCGACCGCCGACGCCCACCACATCACGCAGCCTGCGCCCGAAGGTGAAGGTGCAGCCCGCGCTATGGCTAATGCCCTGAATCAGGCCAAGGTGCAGCCCGAAGAGATCGGATACATCAATGCGCACGGTACATCGACCCCTCTGAACGACAAGTATGAGACGATGGCAGTCAAGTCGGTGTTCGGGGAGGAGGCGTACCGGATCCCTATAAGCTCAACTAAGTCTATGACTGGTCACCTTCTCGGAGCGAGCGGCGCCCTGGAGGCAGTGGTAACCGTACTCGCTCTTTCCAAATGGGCTATCCCGCCAACCATCAATCTCGAATCACCCGATCCAGACTGCGATCTGGACTACACTCCACATATGCCCAGAAGAGGTCGTATCAGATCGGCAATGAGCAATTCGTTCGGATTCGGCGGCCACAACGCCTCCTTGGTCTTCCAGGAGTTCGAGAGTTAGTCCGTATCAGACTTCACAGCCCGCCGGGAGATTGGAATGAAGCGGAACTGGGTCATCTCTTCGACTGTCCCCGAGCGCGTCGTTGCTGAACTCGGCCTGCCGAAGTCGCAATGCCAACTGCTCTTCAACCGCGGTCTGGCGACACGGTCCGCTGCGCAGTCATTCCTGTCGCCCAATAGCTCGGATTCTCACGATCCGTGGCTGATGCCGGACATGGACACCGCCGTCGAGAGGCTGACGCGCGCAATACGCCAAGACGAGCTTATAGGAGTGTTCGGAGACTTCGATATAGACGGGATTAGCGGCACTGCGGTCATGATGACTGCTCTTCGCGATCTCGGCGCCGAGGTCGTCCCATACATTCCCGACAGAGAGAGAGAGGGACACGGACTGGGTCTGGAAGCCGTCCAGTCGATGGCTCGAAGGGGCGTTTCGCTCCTTGTGACCGTGGACTGCGGATCGACCTCGGAATCGACTATAAAGGAAGCTGCGCTCCTCGGCGTGGACACCATAGTTACCGATCATCACGTTGTGCTGGATGATCCCCCCTACCCTGTCGTCGCCATGGTGAACTCAAAGCGTCCTGACTCCCAATACCCTTTCGAGCATCTCACTGGCGCTGGCACGGCGTACAAGGTCGCACAAGCCCTGTATGCCTTCGCAGATCGTGAGGAGCCGCCACAACTTCTCGAACTCACTGCGCTGGGCACTATCGGCGATGTCGGCGCCCTGGTCGGAGAGAATCGCTACCTTGTGTCAGAAGGAATCAGGCGCATGAACGACGACGCGCGTTCAGTGGGTCTGGACACACTCGCTGATGTGTCCGGACTCGGCGGCAGGGACCTTGACACTGGCACGCTGTCTTTTCAGATCATCCCTCGGCTGAACGCTCCAGGCAGACTGGCAGACGCCGGGATCAGCCTCGACTTGCTGACCACGCTTGACCCCGAGCAGGCCCGCTCGATGGCGTCACGGATCGACCATCTCAACTCGCTCAGAAAAACTGCGACTGAATCGGGCGTGAAACAGGCTGAAGCCCAGATTCGCAGGAGATGGGGCGACTCTCCTCCGAAAATCATGATGCTGGGCAGGCGTGACTGGAATCAGGGGATTGTGGGGCTGATCGCCTCACGCCTTGCCGAAGCTCACCACAGGCCGACGATCGCCGTATCAGTTGGCGAAAGGGAAAGCCGTGCCAGCGCCCGAAGTGTCGATGATTTCAATTTGATGGAAGTGTTAAAACCAGCGAGCCATCTGATGACGCGGTTCGGCGGGCATGAACAGGCAGCCGGGTTCACTATTCCAAATGACAATCTGAGTGATCTGGCAGAGCTTCTGGAGTCGGTTCCTGACGGTCTCACTGAGCGTGAGTCCAGGATAGAGGTGGAGATGCACTCCGACCCGTCTAGGGTCAAGAGAGACCTGTTTGAGTTTTCCGAACGTCTGGAGCCGTTTGGGCAAGCAAATCCCAGGCCCAAGTTCATGTCAACCTCTCTGCGCGTTCTGGATTCCAGACGTGTCGGCGCGGGCGAGCACCTGAAGCTGAGACTCAGAGACAAAGTCGAAACTTGGGATGCGATCGCGTTCAGGCAGGGTGACCGGATCTCGGACGCGGCCACAGGCTCGGATGTTGATATTGTCTATCAGATGGAACGCAACACCTGGAACGGCCGCACGAGCCTGCAGCTTGTAGTAGAAGACTTGGCACGCTCACATCAGCCGAAGCTGACCTAGCGACGCTCCCCTCTGCGTCTCTCAGCCCTCGTCCGAGAGTCTCTCGGGCGTACTTCGTCCGACTCAGTCACAACCTCACCTGCGGGCACTGGGCGCGCCTTGATAAGCAGCAGAGGCACGGTGACTGCCAACACCAACAGTGAGATGTATTGGGCTTCCTGCATCCCAAACGCCCAGATTGCGTCTTCTCTAAAGAAAGTAATTCCGAAACGGCCGATCGAATACAGCGCGAGATACAGCGCGAACAGCATACCGTCAGGTCGGAGTCGGTTTCGCAGCTTCCAGATCAGGATGAGCGCAAGCATATTCCAGATCATCTCGTATGCGATGACAGGCTGTACTGAGACGCCCACTCCGTTGGCGCACCGTGCAGCGTCTGAAGCCGGATTCTGCCAAACAAATCCCAAGGCGAAGTCCCACGCATTAGCGCAGTGTTCGCCGTTGACTATGTCTCCGAGACGCCCGATAGTCTGGACCATCAGCATGGCTGGCGCAGTCAGGTCCGCTATAACACCTACGGGGTGCTTTCGCCAGAGTGCGTACAGAGCGCCTCCAACGAACCCTCCAAGTATTCCACCCCAAAGGCCGATTCCGCCACTCCAGATCGCGATAATCTGACCAGGCGAGTTCTGATAGAAACTCCAGTGGTCTATTACGTGAACGACTCTCGCGCCGATGATCCCGCCGATGATCGCCCAAATGGCTATGGAATATATGTCGTCCGGGTCAATGCCACGCATCGGCGCCCATCGACCGACTAGAAACACCGCGGTTGCGACAGCAATGAAGCTGAAGAGACCGTGCCAGCTCAGAACGAAGCCAGAGAACGCTGTGAGATTAGGGCCTACTTCGATTTCAACCATGTGGAGAGTCCCCAAGCCATGCTTTTAGCTCATCGACAGGATCCGGCATCAACACTTGGTCAAAATTGGAGATACGAGACCTGGAATTTGGACACAACCGGGCGAAGCTGACCTTATACTGGACTCGATTGCGTCTCCCATCTTGTGCCGAAAGGTCATCCATGAAAGACCACCTAGAAGACTTCCTTCACTATATGACCGTGGAGCGAGGCGTTTCACCCAATACGCTTGCCGCATACCGAAACGACTTAAGTCAACTGATCGAGTACCTGGAATCTCAAAACCTCGGTGTTCGCCGGCCCGTAAGCTGGGCCGACGTCTCAGAGCAGACGATGTCGGAGTATGTGCTTCATCTGCACGATTTAGGATATTCGGAAACCACGAGGGCGCGCAAGATCGCCTCCGCGAAGTCGCTGTTTGGGTTCCTTGTCATGGAGCAGACTATAGAGAGCAATCCGACGGTCAACCTCGGATCACCCAGAATCGGCCGTTCACTTCCAGATCCCTTGACCATTGAAGAGATCGAACGGTTGCTCGAAGTACCTGCCGCCCTGGACACGCCCGAGGCGCGCCGTGATCTGGCAATGCTCGATCTGCTCTATGCAACCGGCATGAGAGTGAGCGAGCTTACGGCGCTAGACCTCGAAGACCTGGATGTTGCAGACGGATCTGTCCGCTGCTTGGGGAAAGGAGGCAAGGAGCGGATCGTGCCCATCCACGACGGGGCTGTCGATCTGCTGAAGTCTTATATCCAGAACGTCCGACCCATACTGGCAGGATCTAAGACACCGACTGCGTTGTTCCTGAACAGACGTGGAAATCGGCTGACCAGGCAGGGATTCTGGCTGATTCTCAAACGCTACACAGAGACAGCCGGGCTAAATGGTCGTGTCACGCCGCATACGCTAAGGCACAGCTTCGCCACTCACCTTCTGAGAGGTGGAGCGCCCCTGCGTCACGTCCAGGAACTCCTCGGACATGCCAGCATCACAACAACCCAGATTTACACTCACCTAACCAGTGAGCATGTCAGGTCTGAGTACGACAGCGCCCATCCCCGGGCGTAGGATTTTACAACGCGCGAGCAGACCGCTATCCTCAAAGGGATTGAAGCCCTACAACAGGAGCAAATCCCAATGCCGAGCAAAAGTAAACGCGCAGCATCCCGCCAGGCACAGCTGAGTGGTCGGCGGCGCAGGCGAGGCGGCAGACCCAGAGCGCAGGCGACCGCGGCCGCAGCCGCTCCGGCACGACCACCGGAAGTCCGACGGCAGCCTGACGCATCGACTCCAACGACTGAGCGCTTGGATAGCACATCCCAGCGCCAGCAAGCGGTCACGCCAGCGACCGCGCCGACACGGCGGCGGACCTCCCGACCGCGCGCGCCTGTGGAGCCGTTGCAGATGTACCCCTATCTCGGCTCAGAGCTGCGACGGATAGGGGCGCTGTCCGGCCTCGTGGCCATAACTCTGGCCGTGTTGACCGTAGTTCTCAGGTAACCCAACGACCGAACAAACTTTCAGTCCATCTCCTGACTGAACCCAACCGCGAAACATGCTGGTCTGGTGCATGGGCCAGACAGATTCCGAGTATGCCGCATGAATGAAGTCCACAGGACCGCCAATGGCAGCGTGGCCGTGGCCGATGCTCCAGATTTCACCCAGCGGCTGCGCGCCCTGCCCGCAGATCCCGGCGTTTATCTGATGCGAGACGCCTCCGGCGAGATTATCTACGTCGGAAAGGCCGCGTCCCTTCGAAGCCGTGTCTCGTCGTACTTCGGAAATCCGTGGGGGCTTCCTCCCAAGATCAGGCAGATGGTGCGCAGGATACTAGACTTTGAGTTTATAGTGACTGAGTCCGAGCAGGAGGCGTTGATCCTTGAGAGCAACCTCATCAAGGAGCGCCAGCCCCAGTACAACGCGCGCCTCAAGGACGACAAGAGCTACCCGTTCAT
>JAAXHZ010000293.1 GCA_012270625.1 Dehalococcoidia bacterium
TATCACACCGCCTATGGGACGGTTACGTGGGTGGGCTATAATTGACTTCGTGAGACGGACATGCACAGCGAGACTACTTACGGCGCTGCTAATCTTTAGCGCGTTGGCGATGGCGTGTGTGAGCGCTTCAGAGCAGGGTGTGCCTGATCTGGAACAGCGCGCGGTCGCGCTGAACAAGACCATTATGTGTCCTGTCTGCCCTGGGGAGTCGATCGACCAGAGCCAGAACTCTCTGGCCGTTCAGATGCGCGCGATCGTGCGAGACAAGCTGGATGAGGGTTGGACTGATCAGGAGATCAAGGACTTCCTCGTGGAGCGGTATGGGCCGAGCGTCCTGCTGGAACCACCGACGACCGGATTCAGCTTGGCCGCGTGGATACTTCCCCCGGTGGCCTTTGCGCTCGCCATTGCCGCGCTGCTGCTGACTCTCAAGTGGATGCGAATGAGCGCCGAAGCCAGCGACGATGCCACTGGGGACGAGGATGGGCAACAGCGGAACTACGTATCGAGGATCGAAGATGCGCTGAGGCTTGATGACCAGTCCGATACCGCGTCAGGTATCGGCAAAGAAGATCGACACAGCGGGACGTCGAAGTCGTGATCGTAGATGCCGGCCAGATTGCGCTTGTCCTCGCGCTGATCGCGTCGATCTACGCTGCGTCCGGGTCGATCCTGGGAGTGGCTAGAAGGTCGTCTGAGCTTCTGGTCAGCGGCAGGTTCGCTCTGTATAGCGTGCTTCCCCTGCTGCTCGTTTCGACGGTGGCGCTAATCTACGCCTTCGTCACTAACGACTTCTCGGTCAGATACGTCGCCGAGAACAGCAGCCTGGCGATGCCGCAGGCGTACACGTGGGTCGCGTTTTATGCCGGGAACGCCGGGTCTATGCTGTACATCGCGGTCGTCTTTTCGCTGATGGCCGTCATCGCGGTTGTCAGCATCCGCAGAGCGCTTCCGTACACGTCGCCGTATGCCACGGGTATTATGGCGCTGGTACTCGCGTTTCTTCTGGGAGTAATGGTATTCCTCGCCAATCCGCTTGCGCGGTTGGCGATCGAGCCGGCTGACGGGCAGGGTATCAACCCTCTGCTCATACACTTCGGGATGTTCATCCACCCACCTCTGCAAATGGCGGGACTCGTGTCGGTCGCGATTCCATTCTCTATCGCCATAGGAGCGCTGTTGGCGAATAGGGGAGGGAATGACGAGTGGGTGGACCAAGGCCGTCTGTGGGGGATGATCTCGTGGATGATTCTCACGGTAGGCCTGCTTCTCGGCTCGTGGTGGGCGTACACGATCCTGGGGTGGGGCGGATACTGGGCGTGGGACCCGGTGGAAAACTCCGCGCTGATGCCGTGGCTCGCCATGACCGCGTTCGTGCACTCCATAATGGTCCAGAAGCGTCGAGGCATGTTCCGCATGTGGAACATGATAATCATCATCGTCGGCTTCACGATGGCGCAGATGGGGATGTTCATCAACCGCGGAGGACCGGTGCCGTCGGTGCACTCTTTCGCGCAGTCCACTATGGGTTGGCTGTTCCTGGTGTTCATGGCGGTTACGCTTGTTGGCTCGGTGGCGGCGTTTATCTGGAAGTCGGACACGCTCAGGAGCCGGGGCCGTCTGGAGTCAGCGCTGTCACGGGAGAGCGTGTTCCTAGCGCAGAATGCGCTCTTTCTCACGGTGGCCTTCGTCACCCTCTGGGGAACCATCTTTCCGATATTCTCAGAGGCCGCCAATGACACCGTAGTTACTGTCGGGCAGCCATTCTTCAACCGGGTTAATGGCCCAATGCTTCTGATCATAGTGCTGCTAATGGGACTGGGACCGCTGTTGCCCTGGAGACGCGCGACGATCTCCCACGCGCTCAGACTGGTGCGCGTACCGCTGGCCGGAGCGATTGTCACCGGGGCGGCGCTCTTTGCCGTTGGAGTGACTCGGCCGGTGGCGCTGATCGCCTTCATGGCCTGCGGCCTTGTCGTGACGGGAATACTCTACGAGTGGCTGCGGGGAACCCTGGCGAGGCACCGAGGAGGTGAGGAGTATCCGGTCGCGTTCGCGCGGCTGCTGTCTGCCAACAGGCCGAGGTACGGAGGCTACGTAGTACACCTGGCGATCATAATGCTGGCGGCGGGAGCCATAGCGTCGTCTTTCTACAGCGTCCAGCGCGACTTCGCCATGAGGCCAGGCGACACGGCCTCGGTTGGAGATTACAGTTTCACGTTCATAGGAACCAATCACGCACTGTTCCCTGACCGTCAGGAGGACTACGCACGGTTCGAGGTTTTCAAGGGCGACAGCTACCTGGGAATCATGGAGGCGCTGCGCGCGGAGTACCCAGCTTTCAGAATCGCCTCGACACAGGGGGCGATTCACAGCACACCTATCGAGGATTTCTATATCGTGCCTTCCGAACTCGATAGAGAAGGCCCAGCGATCTTCCGTGTGTTAATCAACCCGATGGTGTGGTGGATGTGGGCGTCCGGTCCTGTTCTCGTTCTAGGAACTCTGCTAGCGCTATCGCCGAGGCGTCGGCCCGTACCGGTGGCTGCACCCGTGGGCGCTCGGACCGTGAGAGCCTGACTGGGGTGCTGGTGCTGATTGGTATTCTGTTGGCGCTCGTCCCAGCGGCGTTTATCCTGTGGCCGTTTGTGTTCGGGCTCCGCAGGGACGAATTCGACTACGATGAAGGAGCTCCGCAGGCGGATCTGATGAGACGCTGGGACGCGGCTGTGAGCGGACTGGCGAGCGTCGAGCTCGATCACGGACTAGGAAACATGACTGACGGGGATTACGTTACAGTCCGTCAGCAGCTGATGTCCGAGGCAGCGGCGGTCATGCGGGAGATGGAGCTAACGGACGACGAGGAACACCGAATGCTGTCTGATCTGAGAGAAGAGGCAAGGTCCGTTCGCGCTCGTGTCCAACCTCGGGGAGAAGTCTCCGACCGCTGATAGGCTGTATCGATTTTGTGGGTGGAGAGGGGTAAGTATTCGTAC
>JAAXHZ010000294.1 GCA_012270625.1 Dehalococcoidia bacterium
ATGAACAGCGCGCCGCAGGATGAGGCTTGGCTGCACGGCTTCACCTACTCCGGCCACGCTGCTTCCTGCGCGGTCGGCCTGCGCAACATCGCCATTCTCGAGGATGAAAAGCTGGCCGAGCGTTCGGCAGAGATGGGCGAGCGGCTGCGCAGCGGACTGTCCAAGTTGAGCGAATTCGGTAACGTGGGCGACGTGCGCGGCCTGGGCCTCCTGTGCGCCGTCGAATTCATCAAGGACCAGGAGACCAAAGAGCCGGACAATGAACTGGCCATGAGCCTGCAGAATGCGACCGCGGCGCGCGGCGTGCGTACACGCGCCCTGAACGGGAGCCTGGCCTTCTCACCGCCGCTGGTCATCAGCGAAGATGAGGTCGATCAGATCGTCGACGCCATCGGCGCCGCACTTGACTCGATGTCTGAACAGTGATGCAACGTCATCTCGGTAGGGGACAAAACAGTCGCATCCCCGAACTGGCGAAGGTGCGGGAAATTGCCAACACTCTGCATCTTCGAAACAGACCATATCAGGGGCAGATGTGGGACTGGCCCGTCTATTACGAGCCGGAATTGGTCGAAGAAAACGCGTTGTTTGAACTGCCGGACAATGACGATGGCATGAAACAGGAACAGCGCAGCCATTACAGCCCCGCCAGCTTCACTGTCGGCGAGAGCGGGATCTGGTTTTTCTCGCTTCTCTGGGAAAACGGCCGGGACGCCGAACCGGTAGAGTTTCTGGATGTCGTTCCCTTCGAAGAGACGAATTTCGACGCAACGGCACCAACCGCCGTTGCTGCGTCATAGGCGATATTGTTATCCTTCTCGCAGCCGCTGGTCATCAACGAAGAGGAGGTCGAACAGAGCGTCGACGCCATCGGCGCCGCGCTCGACTCGATGTCTGAACAGTGATCTGTCTGGTTGGATAGTAGAACGCCAGAGCAAGACGGTAGCTTGTGGCGAGAGATGAAACGATGAAAGACCTGGAGGAGATTCGTCAAATTCTGCGTTCCCACCGGTCCGAACTGAAGAACCGGTTCCACGTGGAGGAGACCGCCCTCTTTGGTTCCTATGCTCGCGGCGAGCAGACTGACGCCAGCGACCTGGACATTCTGGTCACATTGAGCGCCCCTCTGGGCTGGGAATTCGTCGACCTGCACGACTACCTGGAGGAACTGCTGGAGACAGAGGTAGATGTAGTTACACGCGGCGCTGTCGACAGAAAGCCCTTGCTTCGTCAATACATCGAAAAAGACCTGATTCGTGTCTGAACGGTACAGCCACCCTTCCCTCCACCTTGGAGTATCGTAATGTCATCAGAGAACACCCCGACCCTGGTCGGTACCGCCCCTTATTTCAATGTGCGCGATCTGGCTGCGTCGCTCGATTATTACTGCGATGTGCTCGGCTTCACCCG
>JAAXHZ010000295.1 GCA_012270625.1 Dehalococcoidia bacterium
ACAGTCCCCCTCTCCCTCAGGGAGAGGGCTGGGGTGAGGGTGAAAAGTGCGAATATCTACCCCTCTCAGCCCCAAGGCGGTGACTAGCGGCCCTCACTTCTCACTCCTACTGTCCCCCGAATACAACGTGCGACTTCAAGAAGTCCATGTCGATCTCGACACCAAGGCCGGGCGCGGCTGGAACGTAGAGATCGCCACTGCGGATGTCCAGCCCCGGTTCGATGAACGCGCCATACGCGCCGAGGTCGTATCGCATCGTTTCGAGCTTGTAGAAGTTCGGAGTAGTCATCATCACGTGCGCACCGGCGAGCACGTTGATCGGCCCACTCGCGTCGTGTGGCGAGACCGGTACATAGTAAGCCTCAGCCATTGTCGAAATCTTTTTGAGCTCGGTGATTCCGCCGGTCCACGTGACGTCCGGCATTATGAAGTCCGCCAGATTGTTCTCCAGTATAGGGACGAACTCCCAGCGCGTGTGAAGACGCTCGCCGACCGAGATCTTGACCGGTATCTCGCCCCTGACCTGCTGAAGAGCGCGGTAGCTCTCGACCGGAACAGGCTCCTCGAACCAGTGTATGTTGTGCTTCGATAGGCGTTGGGCCAGCTCTATGGCCGTCGGCACGTTGTACATCCCGTGGGCGTCTATTAGGATCTCGACGTCTGGGTCGATAGCGTCGCGCACCGCTCCGACGATCTCGTCGGCCGCGGCCATCCCTTCCCTACTGAGCTGCCCATCCAGGAAGCCATCGTTGCCTCCCGGGATGAATCGCATCATCGGATCGAACTTGAACGCCTCGTACCCGGCGTCAACAATCTGTCGGGCATCGGCGATTGCGTCCGGGATGTTTCGCGGTTCGGGCGGGTGAGTGTACAGCGCGATCCTGTCCCGAACCGGACCGCCAAGCAGCTCATAAATGGGCAGTCCAAGCTCTTTGCCTCGGATGTCCCACAGAGCGATGTCGATTCCGCTGATTAGCGCTGTCGTGGCGCCCCTGGTCCCGACATACGTGAAGGATCGGAAGATCTTCTGCCATAGACGCTCGAAGTGGTTGGTACTCTCCCCTTCGAGGAAGTCGCTGACCTGCCCTATCATCGCGGCCACCGCCCGGTTGGCGACTGGCCCCGGGTAGGTGGTGACCTCGCCCCAGCCTGTTATGTCCTCGTCGGTCTCGACCTGTACGAGCACAAGCTGCCGGTCATGCACGATCTGCTCCTGGTTGACGCCGATGCGCATCTCCCACGGGAAGCTGATTATCCAGGGTGTCACTTTCGTTATCTTCACTTGAGAACTCTCCCTGTCTCAGATTTCGGGTGTCAATTGTACCCGATTGTTCGTGAATCCAAAGTTCTGAATTACCTTTGCGTAAATGGAAAGTTTCTGGTAGATTATGCCGCAGGCCAGAGACGGTGGCTCAAGGTGCGCGTGACACGCGCAAGATGTCTCTTTAAGGAGGGGATTGTTGTGGCTAAAGCAGTAAGTCATTACGTAGAGCGGCCAGGCAGAAAAGTGGGGCACGCTACTTACACGATCCCCGTTCCGGAAGACTTGGTCACCACACCGGGGATTCCGACAAGGGATAAGGACGTCACCTTCTTCAGCAGGGAGTACCCGCTTGAGAATATGGCGATCGAGGAGAGCGCGTCTGTTGACTGGGCGCGGCGCGAGCGTGAGTCCTATACTCCTGAGTCGATCGAGTTCTTCGATGAGCACCAGAAAGAGATGGAGCCGATCGTTGAGTGGGTGAGGACCAGCGGCGAGCTGGAACCGGTCGGAACGCCGACCGGCGAAGACGTTACCGAGCTCATTCGTCAGAAAGCGCTCGAGCTGGGCTACGGAGAGATAGGGTTCACAAGGAACGACGGCCACTACGTGTACGCCAGCCGGAAACCTCAGCTGCGGCGTGACCTGCCTAACGCGATCTGCCTCGCGCTTGAGCAGGACTACCGCAAGACTCAGACTATCCCCAGCATGGAGGCTGAGGACACCCACTTCGGGACCTACTTCAACCAGGGTCCGCTCACTATGGAGCTGACCGCCTACATCCGTTCTCTGGGGTACAACGTCCAGGTGTCCGGTCCTACGTGGCACTACGGCCCGATGATCCCGATGTTCGTTGCGGCCGGTCTTGGCCAGCTTGGCGCGAATGGACAGCTCCTGTCGCCGCACTTCGGCTCCAGGGCACGCCTCCAGATCGTCTATACCGACGCGAAGGTGACGTATGACCAGCCTGTCGACTACGGCATCCACCAGTTCTGCCAGGAGTGCAAAGTCTGTGTGGACAGGTGCCCGGGTCGCGCGCTCATGCCGGACAAGGTCTGGTACCGCGGCGTCGAGAAGAACAAGCTGGTCTTCAAGCGCTGCCGCCCAGTCATGGCCAGGTACGAGGGCTGCGGCATCTGCATGAAGGTCTGCCCGAT
>JAAXHZ010000296.1 GCA_012270625.1 Dehalococcoidia bacterium
CAGCTTCTGAGCGAGTCGAAGTACCCCGATGCCGATACCAGGCCCAGGATCGTAGTTACCGTGCCCGGTACGGGCGGTTCGATCGGACTGGACATGGAAGTAGTCATAGAGATGTGGAGGCAGGAGCTCGGCGTAGAGGTCGAGATCCAGCAGGTGGAGTGGGCAACTTATCTCCAGGACCTCAACCAGAATAAGTTCCAAGCTTACGGTGGAAGCGGCTGGCAGGCCGACTACCCAGACCCGCAGGACTTTCTGGACATTCTGTTCCACTCCGACAGCTCGATCAACCACACCAACTACTCGAACCCTGAGCTGGACGCGATTCTTGAACAGGCTCGCACAGAGCCGGACATTGAGCGGCGCGTGGAGCTTTACCACGAGGCTGAGAACATGATCGTGCAAGACGCGCCACTGCTCCCGCTGTGGTACACGGGCGAGCAGTACGTCCTGATCAAGGGCCACGTCGAGGACTATCGGGTCACGCCGATGACCGTTCCGAAGCTCAGACACGTCAAGTTCTCCGGCTGAGTCCAGAGCCTCACCTAGCCCATAGTATAGTGTAGATACGCCAGCGGCGCCGGGTCGCTGGCGTATTGTCGTTACAGTCTGGGAACTAGCGAATCGGACGCATAGGCAGGCGTGATACAATTCGCGCGTGTCAGGCCACGTTTCGAGGTTGGCCGCACTCAGAACGACACTCCATCGAGATGAAGGCGAGATGAAGGAGATTTGCAATGGCGCAGAAGAAGGGCACAGGTCTGCTCATGGTCTGGTGCGAGGTGCCGGACGAAGTAGAGGACGAATTCAACCGCTGGTACAACGAGGAGCACATCGAGGAGAGGCTGTCGATCCCCGGCATTCTCAGCGCGGCGCGTTACGAGGCCGTAATGAGTGGGCCGAAGCATCTCGCCGTATATGAGCTTGAGAGCTCAGCCGTTATGGAGTCGGAGGAGTACCTCAAGGTGAGGTCGAATCCGACCGAGTGGTCTCAGCGGATGTCGCCGGAGTACACGGCCACTATCTATGTCCGCAACGTGTACGAGATGATCCACCCGTCTGGGCTGACTGACGAGACCGCGGCCAGCCCAATGGCGCCTGCGCTCCAGATCGGCAGAATGGACATCCCCACAAACGTCGAAGACGAGTGGAACCACTGGTACAACACCATCTACATCCCCAATTATGAGACGGTTCCGGGAGTGAGACGAGGACGCCGCTACACCGCGGTCACCGGCGCTCCCGCGTATCTGACAATGTACGAGTTCGACCACACTGAAGTGTCCAAGGGCCAGGAGTGGCTCACTCAGCAGACGGCCCACCCAGACAACGCGCGAATGCGGGAGGCGATGATCCACTTGCCGGAGTCTCCGGGTGTGTGGCGAAAGACGTTCGAGCTGGGCGAGTAGGTTCTCATAGACTGCCCACTTGCGGATCTCTAAAAGTCAAGGATGGATGACACATGACAGACATGATCCGAGTCGGAAACGTCGAGATAGTCGCGGTGCTGGACATGGTGCCGCCTCCGCGCGACCCGACCATCTTCATCAGGGACCAGCCCCGAGAGGCGTGGGCGCCATACGAGGACGAGGTACTCGAAAACGGCATGCTGCAGCTCTACTACGGCAGCTTCTTCGTAAGGTCAGGAGGGCAGACCGTGCTTGTCGATACAGGCATGGGACCTGGCCCGCACGCCCACCTGGAAAACCGTACAGGCAACCTGCTCGGCGCACTCGACGACGCGGGCGTAAAGGCTGACGACGTGGACATCGTCATCCACACGCACCTGCATCCGGACCACGTCGGCTGGAACGTGGACAGCTCCGAGGACGCCGCCAGACCGTTCTTCCCGAGCGCGCGATACCTCGGCCCCAGGAAGGACTGGGAGCACTTCATGCAGCCCGACGTGCTGCCGACTGCTCCTCACATCTCCCAGAACGTCATCCCACTCGACGAGATGGCTCTGATCGAGTTCATAGACGACGGACACAGCGTGACCGACGAGATAACCACGCTGGAGACACCGGGACACACACCCGGTCACCAGGTGATACTCATAAGCTCGAACGGAGAAAAAGCCGCGATCATCGGCGACCTGATCCACAATCCGGTACAGATACACGAGCCCGACTGGTGCGCTTTCGTGGACACCAATCCTGACGACACGCGCCGCTCCCGAAAGGCATTCATGGATCGAGCCGAGCGTGAGGATATGGTCGTGGCCGCCGGACACTTCCATCCCAACCGTCACATCGGCCGGTTCGTCAGAATGGAGGGACGACGCTACTGGCGGGGGATATGAGAATGCGCCGCTCACGCAGTTGCACAATCGACAGAAACGACTAACCACAGACAGGAGGTTTTCTTCGATGCATCTTCTTGAAGTGCTCAATCCCATCGGCCAGCAACGAGGGCTGATGAACTCACTGACGATCAGTCCCAGGCCGGACACACTCGACAACAAGACCGTCGGCCTTCTCTGGAGCGGCACCCACGGCGGCGACCTCGCGCTCAACCGCGCAGGGGCGATGCTTCAGGAGCGGTTCGACAACGTGACAGTCAATTTCTACACGGGTGGCAACTACCCAGCGCCACCGCCCATCGTGCAGCAGGCAGCAAGGGAGTGTGACGTCGTCATCGGCGCCACAGCCGATTGAGGGAC
>JAAXHZ010000001.1 GCA_012270625.1 Dehalococcoidia bacterium
CCACGAAGTGGCTCGCCGCTCGGCAATCCACTTCCCGGCATACTGGACTCCCGCTTTCGTGGGAGTGACGAGACTGCTGCTGATTGAGTTTTGCACTTCTCTCAGTAAGCCCCAATACGTGCCGAGGAGTAGATCGGTATGGTAAGGTGGATCTTGTTTAGTCGAATGATCTGCGTAGTGCTAGTCAAATGAACATCGACGAGGCGAGACAGCGCATCACCCTTGCCATACGTCAGTTGGAGAGGGTTCAAGCCGCGGAGTTCGGGAATGATCCTGAAAGCGCAGTAATGTGGGGATTCTATGCCTACGAGAACTGTGTGACTGCCCTTGCGGCTCGTTACGGCCGCAGGTGGACTCAGAACCATCGAGAAAAGGCTGAACTTGCTCGGCGTCTCTATCAGGATGGACTTGTTTCGCGCGATGTCGGAGATGAATTGGAAGAGTTGAACCGACTGAGAAAAGATGTCGCATACGATGGACCAGGACCGGAACTGGAAGAGAAAGACCTCTACACTCTCGCTTACGAGCTTGAGGAGTTCATTGTCGAGGTTGATTCACTTATAGGCTCCTCGACATGAATAAGACAGTGAAGACCGCAGCAAGATCCGTATTAGATGCTCTGACACACTTGGGGCTAGTTGATACGGCTATCGTTGTCCTCGTTGGCTCTGGTGCTCGCGATACAATGAACGTCCGGAGTGACGTTGATATACTCGTTCTGCACGATCAAAGTCGCCGGATTCACATAAAATGTCCAGGCGACGTACACGTGCAGCAGGACATCCGTTCAAATTTCCTGAAACGGCTTGAGGCCGGCGATGACTATCCGGGCTGGGCTTTGCGCTTTGGAGTGCCGATACGCGACCCCGATGGCTGGTGGGCCACGCATGTAGGAGCTGAACTGGACAATCCCCACTGGCCGAATTGGCGCACAAAAGTGTGCCATGCAAGGAAGCGTATTGGCATGGCCATGGAACTCCTTGAAGTTGGTGATGTTGACGCAGCCACTGAGGAGTTGATGTTTGCGGCCAGCCATGTTGCAAGAGCCGCACTGCTGCAACACGGAGTGTTTCCTCTATCTCGGCCTGAGTTGCCATCGCAGTTGCAGACCATCGACCCGGATCTTGCGCGGCTTCTCACAGGATTGATCGATGGCGAAGTGGACGCCAGTTGTCTGAGGTATGAGGGTTCATTCTTGGAGCGCAAGATCGAAAGCTGGAACCGAGATCTGAACTATGTGCGCGAAGCAGTTGTCTAATCGCTGAGTTTAACCCGCCTACACCGTAGCCAGCGTGGGCGCCCTCATTGGCGCGGACATCTGCGCTGCGTTCAGCGGGATGGCCTCGTTCTTGTACACCTGCACGCGGTACGAGCGGTAGTCGGCGACGAACATCAGACCGTCGCTCACACGGACGGACTTCGGCGCGCGGAAGCGCTTCTGGACCTCCAGGTCGGCCATGTCGCGCAGTCTGTTCGGGTATGCGTTGGTCAGCATATAGTCGCGCGCTACTCGCGACAGAGTCGCGTCTCCGATGAACCTCTGAACGTACTCGCCCTTATCGTTGAAGAGCTGGATCCTGTTGTTGCCGGTGTCGGCGACGTAGATGTCGCCGAACTTATCGACGGCTACCCCGGTCGGACGGTTGAACTCGCCCTTTCCAGACCCGGAAGTTCCGAGCTCGAAGATGAACTCACCGTCAGCGGTGAACTTCTGCACTCGGTCGTTGCGCCAGTCGGCGATGTACACGTCGCCTAGCTCGTCCACAGTCACGCCCCAGGGCATGTTGAACTCGCCAGGGCCATCGCCCTGCGAACCCCAGCCAAGTATGTACTCGCCGTCGCGACTGAACTTCTGGACGCGGTGATTGAGCGAGTCCACGACGTACATGTTCCCGTCAGCGTCGAACTCGATCCCGGCCGGCCCGTTGATCTGGCCCTCGCCGTCGCCCTCTTCGCCCCAGCAGCCGAGGAACTCACCATCCTTGCTGAACGACGAGATGCGGTTGAGCGCCTCGTCGGAGACGTAAACGTTTTCGTCGCCGTCGCGGATCACGTTGACAGGCCAGGTGAGCTGACCTTCGTCGCTGCCGTACCCGCCTATGCCGATCAGGTCGTCTGTCAGTCGTTCGGCGTCGTCCATCGACCAGACTCGGATGACAGCCGCGCCGTCGCTTCGACAGAGGATGTAGAGGCGCCCCTCATCTCCGATGGCGACATCGAGAGGGAAGTTGGTGATTCGCCTCATGCCGAGCGTCTTCAGAAACGGGTAGCCTGCTCTAAGGAGTCCATAGGGTCGTCCCATTGCGAACCTCCGGTTATGAGTCGCTGCTGTCAGGCGTACGCGACGCCTGACAGCGTATGCCAGAAAGCCAAGAGCTAGTTGAACGGGTTGATCTGCTCGAACTGACCGTCGACGATGGGCACGGGGTCGAGCCCTAGCCACTGGTCGAGGATGGTCGAGTAGATGCCGCGGTAGTCGATGGTCCAGTCGAGGTCTTCGCCGTGCAGCCAGCGAGCCGGATCGAGCGAGGGGTACTCTGAGTACAGGCCACCGTTGACGCGCTCACCAATGATGAACGCTCCGCCGCCTGAGCCGTGATCGGTGCCGCTGCCATTGTCACGCATTCGGCGACCGAACTCTGTGAACACGAGCATGACCACCTCTTCAGAGGCGTCATGGTCCCCCAAGTCCTGGAAGAAGTCCGAGATCGCGCCGCCCAGCTCGGTCAGAAGCTGAGGATGGGTCTTGAGCTCGTTCGCGTGGTGGTCGTAGCCGCCATGGTTGGTGTAGAAGATGCGCGTGCCGAGACCGGCAATATGCGTCCGCGCCACGTCCTTGAGACTCTTGGCGATGGGGTTGTCGGCGTACTCGACGTCCGACGTGTAGGACGCGGGCGCCTGCTTGAGGATGTCTGCGCCGGTGTAGACGTCTGAGCCTGTCTGCGCCAGGTACTCCATGACAGGACCGGTGCCTATGGCGGGAGCGTACATCTTCTTGAACATCTCCAGCGCCTTGTCGCGTCGTTCTCGCTCCTCGATGCTGGTCATCAGCCCGACGTTGTCGAGATCGCCGACCGAGGTTACGGGAACGCCGGGCGCGACCAGGGCGCGGGGCAGGCCCCTGCCGATGTTGACCGCGGTCAGGACGTTCTCCTTGTCAGGGTCGATCTCTCTTATCGTCCGGCCGAGCCATCCCTCGGTGCCGACCTTGACCGGCTCGCACGTATGCCAGATGTCCATGGCCCTGAAGTGGGATCTGCTAGAGTTCTCGTAGCCAATCCCCTGCACGATCGCCACGTTGCCCGCGTCGTACATCTCCTTGAGCGGCGCCAGGTTGGGGTTGAAGCCGAGCTCGTCGTTGATCGGCAGGACCTCGTCCTGCGGGATGACGACCGTCGGGCGGGCGTCATAGTAAACGGGGCTGCTGTACGGCACCAGAGTGTTCATGAAGTCGTTGCCGCCTGTGAGCTGCACGACCACCAGGACCGGCGGTTTTCCGTTGATAGTCATCTTCGTATCTCTCCCTAGTCACCCATCACTTTTGAGTTGATGTGCGGTTTCACCCTCACCCCAGCTCCTCTCCCGTCGATAGAGGGGGCTAACTCGCTGAGCCTGTACTATATGCCCAGCTTTAAGCTGGCTAGGCGAACTGGTACTCTTTGCTGGAAACGATCATTTGCAGCATGTGAACGATTCTGGGCACGCTCTTCTCGCGCTCCTCTGGGGTACTGAGATCCAGGGTCCCGCCCGAAGCCGCATACTCCAGCAGCGTCTCGCGGGTCTGGTCTCCGATGTCCAGAGGGCCGACAAGGTCGAGGCACTGGCTGGTGAACTCCTCCGGCGACAGCGGGCTGCCGGTGTCGCTCAGCCGGTCCACGATTCTCCTCACGCCGGGCGCTTCCTCGTCGCCGATGTGCTCGACCGCGAAGTTGATCCGCTCGTTGAGAGTGCCGCCGTCTATCCACTCCTTGCCGGTGTGCCAGCCCTCGACCGTTGGCGGATTGAGAAGCTGCTGGCCCATGAGCGTGGTGGATGCCTGGTAGCGAGTCATGCCCGGCTTCGGATAGGTCATCGCCCCGCCGAGCTTCAGAACGCCGGCCACCAGTTCAGCGGGACTCTTGACCCTCTTGAACCTGGCCTCTTTGAAGAAGTCGGACAGGAACAGCGTGCGCATGATCTCCCGCAGGTCGCCGTCGGTATCGAAGTACGCTTTGACCAGCGTGTCTATCGCATCCTGGTCCTGCGGAGGCTCCACGGACCAGGCCGGCACCTGCGGCTCGTCGGCAACGAAGAAGTTGTAGATGTGCCTCGCGATGAACCGCGCGGTCGCTTCCTGCCTGACGATGATGTCGATGATGTCCTCACCGTCGAAGTTTCCCGTCTCGCCGAGGAACGTCTTGGGGCCGTCGTCGTGCAGCTCAGGCCGGAACTCGAATTCCGACGGGTAGTGCCCCTGCGGATAGATCGGAATGGGCTGCGTGAACGTCCAGCCGGTGAACGCGCGGGAGGCGTTCTTGATGTCGTCCTCTGTGTAGTTGCCGACACCCATCGAGAAGAGCTCGAGAAGCTCGCGGCCGTAGTTTTCGTTCGGCTCGCCCATCTTGTTCTCGTTGTTGTCGAGCCAGAAGATCATCGCCGGGTCTCTAGAAAGCTCCACCAGCAGAGTGCGGAAGTCTCCGAGGCCCTTCTCGCGGAACATCTGGACGTGCTTCACCATGGATGGCGAGTGCTCGACCTTGCTCACTCCGGTGGCAAAGACATGGTGCCAGAACAGCGCCATCTTCTCTACGAGAGGCCGCTTCGTGACGACCATGCGATATATCCAGGTGCCTGCCCAGATGATGTGGTTCTCGCCGTCCACGTATCTGGAGATGATGTCTTCGTCCAGTGCAGGACACCGCTCAGGGTTGACGAGGTCTTCGACGGCCTCGGCATATCCCCTGGCGGCATACGCTTCGAGCTCGTCGCGCGTCGCACCGAATCCGGCCCTTCTGAACAGATGGGCAACTAGGCCAAGGTCTTCGGCGGTCATTTCTCCCTCCTATGCGCCGATAGTGTCAGCAGATTCAGCATTTGATGTTCAGGCAACTATACTATGGATATCGATTAGTGGCTAGTGTTAGTGGTCGGGCAAAGTGGGGTGCACATGGTGAAACTCGTGACCTTCGGCGAGACGCTGGTGCAGCACAACGCCGACTACATCGGCCAGTATGACCCGGACGGCAGCTACACGTGGCACGTCGCCGGGGCGGAGTCGAACGTCGCCATCGATCTGCGCAAGCTGATGCCCGACCGTGTACGCGCCGTGTGGGTCAGCAGGCTCGGAGCCGACGATGACGGCGACACCATCATGGAAGATCTGGTCCGCAGGATCGAGGTACACGCCCCTCGAGTCTCAGGAGAAAAGACGGGAATCCAGCTTCTGAACCATCTTGGAGGCGGCGAAGTGATTCGCAGGTACAGGCGCGCCGGAAGCGCGGCGAGTCGGCTGACCGCCGGAGAGGTGCTGCCGCATCTGGAAGGTGCCGACCTGCTGCATGTGACGGGGATCACGCCAGCGCTGAGCGAGACGTGCATGGAGGCGACGCTCGGCGTGATGGCCGCGGCGCGGGAGATGGGTATTCCGGTCAGCATGGACGTCAATTACCGGGAAGCGCTGTGGAGTCCTGCGGAGGCTTGCGCGGTTTGCGACCGTATGCGCGAGTACGCGACGCTGTTCAAGGTGGGACACGACGAGGCCGAGACGATCTGGGGTGGTGACATGACCGCGTCTGAGCGCGCGAGTCGGTTCGTGAGCGGCAGTACGCGGCTGGCGATAGTGACGACCGGAGACTCCGGAGCAGTCGCGTTCGACGGGGAGCAGGTCGTCGAGCACGGTGGCTTCAGCGTCGAAGTCGTGGACCCGGTCGGAGCTGGAGACGCCTTCGTCGCCGGAGCGCTGGCGGGCATCTTCCAGCGAGGGACGATGCTCGACTTCCTGGCGCTGCCATCGGACGAACGGGCCAGCGTTCTCCAGACAGCGCTGGAGCTAGGCAACGCCTGCGGCGCTCTGGTCTGCACCCGCCACGGCGACACCGAGGCCATGCCCGACATGAACCAGGTCCGGGAGTTCATCGCAGACACGGGTCACTGACGATACAGCGTCAGCGCCGTCACTCTGCAAATTCTACTATCGCCTGATCTATGGCGCTCGCAATTTCCTCTACGGAGACGGAGGGTTCTGTGGCGGGAAAGTAGAACGACCACACCATTCCGGTGTAACTGTCTCGAATGAACATGACAAGTTCGAGTCTCAACTGGGTGCCTTCAAAGACGAAGTCCAGCCATACACCAATTGCCCCGTCTCCAATTTGAACCAAGTCCAGTAGCTCGAAATCATCGATACTAATGTCCTCATCGGCACTGAATAATCCGAAGAGCGCCGATGTATAAAAGTCGTTCAGGAACGTATCCGGGTCTGACATTTCATACTCAAGCGCGATTCTCTCAAGATCGCTCAACTCTCCTGTAGCAGCAAGGACCAACTGAAGCGGATCAGCGGATGCGTACGCTGTGAGATCGCTGAAATAGTCCTCAATCTCGAGGTCGGCAAGGGTTAGCTCTTCGGCCACTGGATCGAGTTCCTCGAACGACGTTGGCAGAAGCTCATCCAATGCAGATCTCAATTCTCCCATCCCAAATGCCGGGGACGTCTCCAGAAGTACGCTCTCGCCCCTCGCCAGTGAGTCCAGCCGATCACGAACGTCGTTGATCGACACGGCAAGCCCGATTCCTTCGAGCAGTCTGCCGTCGTCAGATCTAAATAGCTTGGATGTGTTGACGCCGACCACTTGGCCGTTGCGCGCGAGCAGGGGCCCGCCGCTATTGCCGGGATTGATCGCCGCGTCTGTTTGGAGCAACGTGATCCTCGACTCTGAAGGCCGCTTGGCGGAAACTATTCCTCTCGTAATCGTTGGAGATGCGCCGAGTGTGTCCCCCAGGGGGAATCCCATCACTATGACGTCCTCGCCAACTTTGATCTCGTCCGAGTCGCCAAGGGTAACAGGCTCGAGAGAGCGAAAGCCCCTGATCTTGAGTAGTGCCACGTCCGCCACTTCATCAACTCCCAGAACACTGCCCATGTACGTCCGGCCGCCGGTGAACCTCACCTCGACCGACGATAGATCCCTCACGACATGAGCGTTCGTGAGTACAAGCCCATCGGAGTCAATCACAAATCCGGAGCCGTTGCCGTCCGGCGTGATGATCTGGACCACGCTGGGCGAAATGTCTTCGACCATAGACGACAGGGTTGGAGTGTTGACCAGGACTGGAGTGTGAGTCGGCGCTGCAGTCGGAGCGACCAGGGCAGCCGGGGGCACAGGCGACATGGAGATGGTGGCTGGCGTCGGAGTTGGGGTGACCTGGGTAGTCAGATGGCTAGTTGAGATAAATGAGCCGGGCGGCATAGGCAGTACGGCAGTGGCCGTAGGCGCCGGGGTTGGACTCGTGGTGTTGGCCGCCACTGCGGTTGCGGTAATCTCAGCTACCACAGTCGCACGAATGTCTGGCATGGATGCGGGTGTGGACGTGAACACGGAACTAGCGATTGGAGCTCTGGGAGGCCCTGTTCGCCGTGTTTCCGGTTGAACGCACGCAACGGCAATGAGTGCAAGACAGACCCCAATAGAGAGGGACAAACCCATACCGGACCGAGTCACTGGAACCTCCAGACGACAGCGCCTAGCGCCTGTATCGCGGCCCTACCGGATCAGAGTTGGCTTCCGGCGGGACTGTCCAAGGATCCTCTCCGGTGAGTTCTACGATGCGCCGGTGAACCTGCTCTAAGTCATTCGTGACGTCGTCTGCCATCTGTGCGAAATCGGCGACCGGGTCCAGCGCCTCTCTGTATCGAGCGGCTCCAGCGTACCCGTTCAACTGAGATAGGTTGCTGTGGAAGCTCCAATCACGTTCACGGTCACTCTGCTCGATGACGTTTGCCAACTCCGTCAGGCTATGTAGATGTGGATACTGGTTCCCCAGCGCAGAGATTAGCGCCTTCATTCCATTTTCCAGCGCCTGGTGCGCCTGGAAGACAACGCCTCTATTTTGCACACCCGCGTCCAGCATGAGGTTCATGTTCTGGTAGTGCATGTTGGCGTCGGCGATGCGCCGGATGCGCTCTTCGCGCTCTGAGGCGGCGTCAAACTCGTGCCCGATGTAGTCCTCGGGGTTCCGAGTCAATTTGATTCCCTCCCGTGACGCGATGGCGGCCACGTTGTTGATGCTTCTGGAACGCCTGTGATACTGCTCGGTGGACAGCATCACCAGATCCAGCGCGGGGCTTTCTGCATACGCCCGGCGCAGAATCTTCTCTGCGGCGACAGTGATTTTGCTCTCGTCAGTCTGAGTAGGCGGCTCCGGAGTGATTACCATGATGTCGATGTCGGAATAGTCGCTCCAGTCTTTTCTAGAACGAGAGCCAAACAGGATTACACATTCCGCGTCGATGAGATCACGCACCGCCTGGGCAACTGATATGGCCCGGGGGTCGTGACCCTGGTTGACGCCTGCGAACGTTATGTCCGGAGCGGTGGTCACGCTAAAGTACTCGAACCTTGACTGGACCACGCTTTGCGAGTCGTCCTAAAGATGCCACTGTTTGCCTGTTTCAACCCCCGCCCCGTCTCTGGATGCGTGCCCATGTGTCCCGCAAGCCCACCGACCGGTTGAACACCGGAGTTTCAGGCGTGGAGTCGCAGTCTTCCACGAAATAGCCGACTCGCTCGAACTGTAGTGG
>JAAXHZ010000297.1 GCA_012270625.1 Dehalococcoidia bacterium
GCCCTCGCCGCGCTCGCGCATGGCGGGAAGCACCTCCTTGACGACCAGGAAGGGGCCACTGCTGGAGATGTGCTGCGCCGTCTCCAACATTTCGATCGGAATGTGCTCCAGCAGCTCCTTCTCCGGAGGAAGATCGCGCCCCTCCAGGTAGCCCGCGTTATACACCAGCACGTCCGGCTCGCCCGCCTGCTCCCGGATCTGCGCGAATGCGTTCGCTATGGTGTCGCGGGAAGCCAGATCGAGCTCGACGATGATGCTCTCACCACCCTGTTCGCCAATGGCCGCCTGCAGCGCGGCGGCATTCCCGGCGTTGCGGGTGGTCAGCACCGTGAGGAAGCCCTCCTGCGCGAACTTCTGGGCGATGGCGCCGCCCACGCCCCAGCGCACTCCGACGGGCAGAGCGCTGTCGTCGACGTCGCCGCCGTGAATCAGACGCGTGTTCCTCCCGTCCGACTGCCACTTGGAAGTCGCGCCTATCACCACAGCAACGGGTTTACGGGAAGTGCTCATGTGTAGTTCCTCTCATTGTGTCTTGGCCGCATGTTGACGTGCTTAAATCACCACTGAGACGATGTTACAAAGGCCCTTCCGCCCCGGTCAAGCCAGTGGGTCTCGCAGCATCCATTCAGAGTCGATGGGAAGGAGCACACTACGCGAGACGCCAGGCAGTTCGACGCTAGGGTGTCGAGACATCGAGGATCTACCCTATGGGCGGGCAATGATCCCATCCACACAGCCGATTTTCAAGGGGATCAGAGGCTTGGCGGACTGATGTATGTGATCCCATCCCAGATACAGTCCAAGCGTCAGCCCATCTCGGTTATCATTGTCCTGATGTTGCGCGCGCCTTTGACCCAGCGCCGGGAGGTGGGCATTGCCTGACGATGTCTTTAGACTGTCAGCCGAGGAGGCCTTCGAGCAGCCCGAGATGAGCGGCGACGAGTTTTACTCGATTGTCGACAGAAGCCTGCGACCGCGCTCCCCCGATGTTCTCTACGACAAGCTGAGCATGGTGTTACATGGCGTGAACGAAGCCCGAGTTCTTGACGCCGGCTGTCGCGACGCGACATACATGTGTGAGATCGCCGAGCGTTTCGATGCGCTGGTCTGGGGCATCGATCTCGTCGAGAGTAACGTTGAACTTGCCATGAAGAACATCACCGATAGAGGCCTGTCGGAAAGAGTCAGTGTGGCAAGGGGTGACATACAGTCGCTTAGATTTGAGGACGAAGCGTTCGATGTAGTATGGTGCCGGGATATGCTGCCGCTCGTACCGGACTTGCGGCGAGCTTTCTCGGAATGCGCCCGCGTTCTGCGGACGGGCGGCCACATGCTCATTTTCACCAATTTTGCCACGGACTTGATGGAGCCGTCGGAAGCCGAGCGGACTTATGGTCCACTGGGAGTCTGCGCCGACAATCTAGCCAGGGGACATTTTGAGAAGGCCTTTCTCGACTCGGGGTTTGGGATCGTCGAGTGCGAACTTAAGGACGGCGAATGGAGAGAGTGGCGAGAGGAAGAGGGTGACGGTCACACCTCTCGGCAGATGCTTCGGATAGCCCGCATGTTGAGAAACCGGGATAGCCTCGTTGACAGAGTTGGTCGCAAAGATTACGAGATCGAGCTGGCCGACTGCTATTGGGGTGTGTACCACCTC
>JAAXHZ010000298.1 GCA_012270625.1 Dehalococcoidia bacterium
GTCATGGAGAGCCGACCTGTCCCAACACGCAACAACGATGTTGCTGACCGTAATACTGGCTGTCGCTCTCGCGCTTCCCCTCTACGGGCTGGATTCGGACGCGGGTTTTGGCTGGACACCTCATCCTGACGACCGCGCGATCCTCTTCAAGGTCGTCGAGATCGAGCTTCCTGAACTCGCCGATATGTCCGTCCTGCTGGACGCTGAACAGAGTCCGTGGAACCCTGGATGGTTCCCATACGGCAGCTTTCCTCTCTACCTGCTGAAAGTCGTCGACAGCCTTCGTGACTATCTTCTTGGCATTGGCTCTGAAGACCTCAGAGTGCCAGGTCGCGCGGTCTCGGCCCTGGCGGACGTGGCAGCCATACTGATCGTCTATCTGATTGGCAGGTCAGTATGGTCTCGCGGGGTTGGTGTCCTGGCTGCCGGGCTCGTGGCGTTCTCGGTCATTCACATCCAGCTAAGCCACTTCTTCGCCGTTGACACTCTGATGTCTCTGTTTGCGACGGCGACGCTGTACTTCCTGATAAGGGTTGCTCGCTGGGGCAGGTACTCGGACTCCGCGCTCGCTGGTCTGTGCATCGGTCTGGCCCTGGCGACCAAGGTGAGCGTCGCACCGATACTGGCCGCCTACGTGGTGGCTCACTTCATCTATGTGACCGGATTGGCGCCCAACAGCCCTAGGCGTCAGATAGCGTTCTTCGACCGGATGTCGGCAGGTGTCAAGGCCTCGCTCTTTGGATTGGTATTGATAGTCGGTACTGTTCTGGTAGTCCAGCCCTACGCCTTTCTGGATTGGAGTCGTTTCTACGGCGACTTCGTCGAACAGTCCGAGATGGTCCGTAGAATTCGCGACTATCCCTACACGCGCCAGTACATAGATACCACTCCGTATCTATACCACGTGCAGCAGCTTGCGACTTGGGGTCTGGGTATTCCACTGGGCGTCATTGTGTGGGCCGGGTCTGTCTATGTGGCAATGAAGGGTATGCGGCTCTGGTACGCGGCTTGCTACCTGGCTCTTGGCATCGCGCTCCCGGCAGCCATTCTGATGATGTCGAGCAGCGTTGCGGCAACTTTGGCGGCATCGGCCATTGCTGTGGGTGCACTGGCTGTCACTGTTCCGCTCCGGTCTCCGGATACCAGGTTGGACACGATTCTTCTATCGTGGGCAGTGCCATACTTGCTGATCGTCGGCGCATTCGACGTCAAGTTCATGCGCTACATGCTTCCAGTCACACCCGTGCTGGCGCTGTTTGGCGCCAGGATGGCAGTGGACATCTGGTGCTGGGCCAGCGTCGCTCGTGCTGGTGTGCGAGCGGTTGTACTCGCGATCGCCGCCGCAGGCTTCGCCGCCACAGTGTTCTACGGGGTGTCCTATCTCGGAATCTACGCCGAGACGCATCCGGCGGTTCGGGCCTCTGAGTGGATCATGGTCAATGTTCCCGAAGGCTCGACTATCCTCAAGGAGCACTGGGAGGAGGGTCTGCCGGGTCTGTACGAATACGAGATCGAGGAACTTCCCATCTACGACCATGACCTGCCGGCGAAGTTTCGGCGGATGAGCGAACTGCTCTCCAGGGCCGACTACATGACCCTGTACAGCAACCGACTGTACGGGACGGTCTCCCGCCTGCCGGAACGCTATCCGGTGAGCAGAGAGTACTATCGAAAGCTGTTCAGTGGCGGGCTTGGTTACACGCTGGAGGCCTATTTCACGTCATATCCCAACCTGTTCGGCGTCGGGTTTGTAGATGAGACGTTCGAGCGGCCCGACCTGCCTCCTCCGGGCGCGCTGTCCGAGGCGAGGCCGCATCCCGTCTCGATCAATCTCGGATACGCAGACGAGAGCTTTTCCGTATATGACCATCCCAAGGTGCTGATCTTCCGCAACGTTGAGCGGCTTGATTCAGACGAGATCATGCGACGGATCGTCGAAGGATCGGGAGGGTATCCAGCCGTCGATCCACCTGGTGCCTTGGAGGAAGTCGAACCTGGTCGCCAGCTTATGCTGACTCCGCTTGAGGCTGCTGACAGGCAGCAGGGTGGAACCTGGAGTCAGATCGTCGATAGCGACGGGATCGCTGCGCGCGCGCCGACGCTGCTGTGGCTCATCGTGGTAGAGCTGATTGCCCTGGCTTCCGTGCCTCTGTGTTTCATAGTCTTCAGGCCATTAGCCGACCGGGGCTGGCTGATGGCCAAGGCCGTGGGCCTCTTGATCGTTGGTCTCGGCATATGGCTGCTAGCCAGCGCGGAGATACTGTCGTTCGACAGAACCACGGCTTTCGCGGTTCTTCTCACTTTCGCCGCTGTCAATACTGTGCTGCTGATAGCCAACCGCGTTGAGATCGCTGACTTCTTGAGGCGACGTTGGAAGACCGTTGCCGTGGCTGAGCTGATCTTTCTCGCCGCTTTCATCGCGTTCGTCATTATCAGGATGGCGAATCCCGATCTGTGGCACCCATACCGTGGCGGTGAAAAGCCGATGGACTTCGCCTACCTGAACGCGGTGCTGAAGTCAGTCCATATGCCGCCTTACGATCCGTGGTTCGCAGGGGGGTATCTCAACTACTACTACTGGGGTCAGTTCCTCGTGGCAGCACTGATCCACCTGACGGGGATCGTGCCCGACGTCGCAGTCACCCTCGCCGTGCCGACGTTCTTCGCCATGACAGCCGCGCTGTCGTACTCGGTCGTCTATAATCTCGCGTCGTGGGCGGGTGGGTCTGGAGGTCGGGCGGCGATGTCGCCCGTATTCGCTGGCCTTGCTGGCCTCGTCTTCGTGGCCGTTCTCGGCAACCTGGACGGCGCCATCCAGCTAGGCCAATCCGCTTGGAGGGCAGTGGTCCAGGGTATTCCTGCTGGAGAGTTCGACTTCTGGCGCTCCAGTCGCATGATGCCGCCGGATCCCCCTGGTCACGAGATAACCGAGTTTCCATTCTTCACTTTCCTCTTTGCTGACCCTCACGCGCACCTGTGGGCTTTGCCTTTCACATTGCTGTGTATAGGTCTATCCGCGTCCGTAGTGCTTGGACTTGCCAGGAGTGACTCTCAGTCCTCGGTGTGGAGACCCGGACACCTGCTCGCACTGGTGATGCTGGGAATATCAGTGGGATCGCTCCGACTCCTGAATACTTGGGACTATCCCACCTATCTCCTGTTTGCATTCGCGGCCATCTCACTGGCCGAGTACCTGGTCCAGGGAGGTCTGTCGGGAGGCGTGCTCTTCCGAGCCGCTGCCAAGTCGGCGCTGGTACTGGCAGTAGGGACCGTCGTATTTTTGCCCTTCCACATGACCAGCGAGACGTTCTTCATCGGGGTAGAGCGCACAACCAATCAGACCGCGCTGTGGCAGTTCTTGGCGATTTTTGGAGTGTTCGTGTACGTGATTGGCTTCCACTGCCTGTGGGAGCTGAGAGGTGGGCTGACGGCATTCTGGAACGCGCTTCGGCGAGGATTCGGGTCGCTCTCGCTTTTCATGAGTGGCAGAGTGGTACCGGACAACGTGGTCGTGTCCGGCCTGAATGTGCACGTCGGGCCGAGCCTCGCGCTCGCGCTGGTCTCATCTGCCTTGCTGCTGGGTTTGCTGCTGACCGCGCTGCTTTCAGGTTCAGGCTGGGGGACAGTGATCTTCGCCGGCGCGCTGCTGGCGCTCGTCGCAGTGGTGGGTCTCAGATCGCTGATCGTCAGGAACACCGACACGCCGGCGGCCGCGTTCGTCGCTCTCGTCTCCGGGACCGCGCTTGCCATCGTCATCGGCCTCGACTTCGTCAGGGTGGAGGGTGACATCGAGAGGATGAACAGCGTGTTCAAGTTCTATATGCAGGTGTGGGCGCTGCTCGCTCTGGCGGCCGCGTATTTTGTCTGGCGCATGGCCGGAGCGTGGATGAGTGTCCGAGTTCTGGGATGGAGCTCTCGACTGATATGGACAGGCATTCTCGCCATACTGGTGTTGAGCGCCTCTGTCTATACGGTTTTCGGTACCCAGGACAGGCTCAGAGACCGCTTTGGCGGGAACGTTACTCCATTGACTCTGGATGGCCTCGCCTACGCATCGGGCGCCACGTATCGAGATCAGGAGGGGTCAATCAACCTCGAGGCAGACCTCGAAGGCATACATTGGCTGAGAGAGAACGTTCAGGGGTCCCCGGTGATTCTGGAGGGCAACACGCCCCTGTATCGATGGGGCGGGAGAGTGTCTATCCATACGGGACTTCCCAGTGTCATCGGATGGCGATGGCACCAGCAGCA
>JAAXHZ010000299.1:0-440 GCA_012270625.1 Dehalococcoidia bacterium
CTGGAGTAGCGGGAAAGATTGCTGAGGGGTTCGAGTTCAATGGCCTTGTCGAAGTCCCTGATGGCCCTATCGAGGTCGCCCAGGTCGCGGTAGGCTGCGCCCCGGTTGTGGTATGCCTCAGGAGCCTCAAAGCCGAGATCGATAGCCCTGTTGAAGTCTTCGACTGCCCTCTGTGAGTCTCCCAACTCGGCTTGAACAAGCCCCCGGTTGTAATAGGGGCTGGCGTCGTCGGGGTCCATGTCGATGGCCTTGTCGAAGTCGCTGATGGCTCCAACCAGGTCGCCGAGTTGCGCCGTCGATATTCCCCTGTTGTAACGCGACACGGCATCGTCCGGGTCGAGCCGGATGGCGGCCTCGAAGGCTGCTATCGCCTCGCTGTGCTTCCCCAGCTGTGCGAGGGCAAGTCCCCTGTAATGGTGGGCCTCGGCGTCATCGGGTAA
>JAAXHZ010000299.1:554-1957 GCA_012270625.1 Dehalococcoidia bacterium
GCTCAAGCGCCTCCCGACGCTCCTCAGGGCTCAAGCTATCCAGCCGCCTGCGGAACTCGTCGCGGTCCTCCCAAGGTTCCTGTCCATTCTCGTCGCTGTGCTCTCCCTGCATAACTACTCCCTCCGCTCTACAGTCGATCACGTCGATGCGACCCCGAGGCTGCGTACCCTTCGCGGTAGTCCGGCGCACGTCACTCCTGACTGCGCTCTCCAATGAAGTTGTCCAAAATAGCTATAGGCAGTCCTTGCACGCCGCGGAAGTCGGCGTCGTTGGTAACAAAGAGTGCGCAACCTGATCTCCAGCGCGGTGACGAGCGGAGGTGAGAGCGAGTCAAGCGTGGCTGATTGGCTGTATGTGGAGGCGATAGCGCCAAGTTCTGCCTGCGATACCACGTCGTTCCCTGATTCTCCGTCCCTGAGGGCATCAAACTTCCTGAGTGCAACAAGCAGGTCGTCCACGGTATGCTCCTGCCCCATCCTTTAATGTGAGAGAATCTCTGGCGCTAAGAAGGCGAGCCAGTTCTGAACGGTCTCCATATCCCTTCGGGCCTCAGTCATGGTGAGGCCGTAGGTACGCGCAAGCGACCGCAACGAGCCTGGGACATCCGTAGTGTGGCTCAACTTGATCACCACGTTGGTGAAGGGCGCAGCGAGCAGACAGGCCGTTGCCCACATTCGGACTTCCTCACTGGATAGGCCCGACGGAATCAGAAGAGTATCGAGGTCTCGTCGCGCCGCCCTCTGTTCGTCGGTTGAAGCTATATCGTCTTCCCTTCCTTCATAGCTTAGTTCCAAATGAACGGGATCACGCGTCGTCGGCCTCCACGTGTCCAGCCGTGGCTGACCGCTCCGTAGAGCGCGTTCTCTGCTGGTAGCAATTTTCGACACCGCTTCCCAACACAGAAACTCCTCATCGCTGACTTCTCTAGCCTCACTCAGCAACTCTCGCTGGAATGCCCAGGAATCGAAGTCGTCCGCTGGCCGAGAAAGGATCTCAAGGTTGGGCCGTGGCGACCACCCCAGTGCAGAAGACGTGAGATTGGCCGAGCCAATTTCCAGCACCGGTGGGAAGATGGGCCACTGCTCGACGCTCGGGCGACAACAGGGCGCGAAGAATGTCGCGCAACACTTGGCGCTGATGTGGGTACAGCGAGTATTCGGGACTTACATTCTCTTCATACGCCTCAGACGCCACAGAGTCCTTCACACTCCTCGTTGAAGTGGTTGAGCGAGTCCGGGTCGTTTTCCTTCTCCGCTATTACGGTGGCAAGGGGACGACGCGCGGAGTGAAGGTACGGGCGACCGTTCAATAGCTCCCTCACCGGATTGGTCGTGCTGTTCCTTAGCCACCGGTCAAACTTCACGGCGGCGGCGTAGCTGTCTGGTTCGGACCGTTTCAACTC
>JAAXHZ010000300.1 GCA_012270625.1 Dehalococcoidia bacterium
CCCTCTCCCTCAGGGAGAGGGCTGGGTGAGGGTGAAGATCACAAATGCCTACCCCTGCGATATGCCCCACGACTACAGGTTGAACTGAGGTTCGAGGTAGTCTTTGTCCTTGAAGTACACCTGGAGACGGCATCTGATACCGTCCGTGATGACGATCCGGTCCTGCTCGTCGATCGTCACACCGCCCGGACGTCGGAAGTGACCAAGGGTCACCAGCTCGTTCGGGTCCACCCGCTGGAACGCCTTCACGTAGTCCGGGTTTGAGTCCATGAAGTCCTGACCCCACTTGGAGAACCTTCGCGCGTCTCCATAGAGACCGGCAATGATGTCGCCATCAGGGTAGTATATTTGGACCCGGTCGTTTCCCCAGTCGGTCACGTACACGTCGCCTTCGCTGTCCACGGCGACGTCGGACGGCCTGCTGAGCTGGCCCCCATCGTCGAACATGGAGCCGAACCTCATCAGGAACTCTCCGTCCGCCGAGAACTTCTGAACGCGGTCGTTTCCCCAGTCGGCGACGTAAACGTCGCCGCTCTGATCGATCGTGATTCCCCAAGGGCGATCGAATTGCCCATCCTCGCTGCCCGGCTCGCCCCAGGCGGTAAGAAACTGTCCATCCTTGGTGAACTGTTGGACCCGGGCATTCTGACTGTCCACAATCCACAGGTTATCGTCACTGTCGAACGCCAGACCGGCCGGCCGATTCAGCAGTCCCTCTTCCGTACCGTGCGCGCCCCATTTCGAGAGATGCTCACCTTCAGAGCTGTATACGTTCACGAAGTGCTCGAAGCCGTCAGCGCAGTAGATGTTGCCGTCCTGATCGATGGCAAGACCTTCCGGCCAGGTAAAGTCGCCCTCTCCGAATTCGCCTACGAAGTCCTCGTCGATTGTGGCGACTGTAATAGGTGCGCCGGCTCTTCCGCCGCTATTGAGCACGTAAATGCGGCCATCAGATGTGGTCGCAACCGATGTGGGATGCCAAAAGCCTCTCCCTCTCACGGACAGCCAGCCTATAGGATGACTGAAGTGCCAAGTGCGACCAGCCACGGTTTTAGTCTGCATGACTCCAACTCCGGAATAGTGTTTCAGGTCTGATGCCGTCGCCACCTGGAGTCTCTTCCGAGACTACCAGGGCGCGGTCGAGTTGGATGCAGCCATCCGCAGAGTGCGGACAACCGGCCCCCAACTCGATCTGTGGGATGTGTCACCGTGACCGGCTAGGCTGTACTGCCGTTGGTCTCTACGAACTCCGGTTTCTCGAAGTGGCCGTTGACTATGGGCACAGCGTCGAGCTCCAGCCAGTCTTCTAGGATGGTCGAGTACACACCGCGGAAGTCCTGATGCGGCACGAGGTCACCCTGCTCCAGCGCCTCTGGCCTGGTCTCAGGGTACTCGCCGTGCATTCCGCCAACGACCCGTGGACCTATTGCGATGCAGGCTCCTGCGGCGCCATGGTCTGTGCCGGACCCGTTGTCTCGGACACGCCGTCCAAACTCGGAGAACAGGAACATTATCACGTTGTCGTCGGCGTCGTGCTCCCGAAGGTCGTCCCAGAAGTCAGCGATCGCCCCGGACATCTCTGTCCAGAGCTTGTCGAACGTCGGCGCCTGCGAAGCATGGGTGTCGAAGCTTCCGTGCTGTGTGTAGAACACGCGCGTACCAACGTCCGCGGTATGGATCATGGCCACGTCACGTAGGCTGTTCGCAATCGGGTTATCAGCGTATTCGACACTGGAGGAGTACCGACCCAGTCCCTCTTTGAGTATGTCTGCGCCCTTGAGCGCGTCCAGACCGGTCTGGCCCAGATAGTCCTGAACAGGCCCGGTACCAATGGCCTGCCCGTACATGTTCACGAACTTCTCAAGCATCTTGCTGCGGCGATCCTGCTGCTCGATGCCGGTCAGAAGTCCATATGTGGACAGGTCTGCCACCGACGCCACCGACACGCCGGGAACCAGCATGGCGCGGGGCATCCCCTGGCCAATGTTTACTCCGGCCACCGGATTCTCGCCGCTCGGATCGAGATCACGCAGCGCGCGACCCAGCCAGCCCTCCGTACCGATTATATCCGGCTCGCATGTGTGCCAGATGTCCATCGACCGGAAGTGCGACCTCGGAGAGTTGGCATAGCCCACTCCGTGGATGATCGCCATGTCTCCCCTGTCGTAGATGTCCTTCACCGGACCCATCGTCGGGTGGAATCCGAGCTCGTCGTCCACCCTGAGAACGCTGTCCTGGTCCACACTAAGCGTCGTCCGGCTGTCGTAGTAGTTCGAGTCGGTGTACGGGATCACCGTGTTCATGTAGTCGTTGCCGCCGGTCATCTGTAGCACGACCACCACCGGGGGTTTCTCTGTGGACGCCATCGTCTTCTCTCCTATTCAGGGAACCTAACCCTCTGATTCGTCAGCCGAACTGGTACTCCGTGGTCGCCGCAATCAGCGAAAGCATGTCGCCAACTCGCTGAGTCGAGGTCGCGTAGTCCTCTTCGCACGCCCACGAGACTGGCCCCTCGTCTTCAGCGTGTGACACCAGCTCCTGTCGAGTCTGCTCTGAGACCTCCACAGGCCCCATGAACTCCAGGCACCGGTCCACTAACGCCGCGGGCGTCATCGCCTGGTCTCCTGACGCCACCCTATCGACGATGCTCTGCACGCCGGGAAGCTCCGTGTCGCTCACACGGTCCACCACGAAGTTGATCCGCTTCACTACTGACCCGCTGTTGATCCACTCCCTGCCGGTGTGCCATCCCTCTACACTCGGCGGATCGTGCAGGCTCTGGCCCATATATGCCGGCTCCTGACCCATGGCCAATAGACGCGGATCAGGACCCTGAAGATCCCCAGTCAGCCTCAGCGTCCCAACCACCACCTCAACGGGGCTCCTCACCTTCTGGTACATGGACTCCTTGAAGAAGTCCGAGTTGAACATAGTCCGCAGAACCGGTCGAATCTCGTACCCGGACTCAACGAACGTATTGGCAAGCAGCTCGACCGCCTCCGGATTGCGAGGGGGCTCTACAGACCACGCTGGCACCTGCGGCTCATCGGCCACGAAGAAGTTGTACAGGTGACGAGCTATGAATCTCGGGCAGGCAGGCTGATCGAGGATTATGTCGATTATGTCTTCGCCATCGAAATCGCCGGTGCGTCCCAGGAAGGTCTTCTGGCCGTAGTCATGCTCCTCGGGCCTGAACTCGAAGTGCCAGGAGAACCTGTGATGCGGATTGCGCGGGATCTTAGCGCCTATGGTCCAGCCGGTGAACGCGCGCGCGCACTCGAAGACGTCGGTCTCGGTGTAGTGACCCACACCCAGCGAGAACAGCTCCAGGAGCTCGCGTCCCCAGTTCTCGTTAGGCGTTCGCTTGTGGTTCTCGTTGTTGTCCAGCCAGAAGATCATGGCCGGATTCTGGGCAACTCGCACCAGCAGATCCTTGTAGTTGCCCATCCCATGGTTGCGGAACAGGTGCGTCTGAGCAGTCAGGTGGTTGTCATTGTCCACCTTGGAATTCCCGGTCGCGAATATGTGATGCCAGAACAGCGCCATCTTCTCTTCGAGCGGCCGCTCGGTGTTTATCATGTGATACAGCCACTGCGCCGCGCCCGGCGTCGGGTTGGGACCGCCGGTCTCCGTGGACGGGATGTACCTAAACAGCACCTCCTGGTCGGCGCGCTGAATGTCGTCGGTAGGGTCGATCAACTGCTCCACGACCGTCTCGTATCCCTGCTCGACCAGACTTTCCAGTTCGTCCCGTGTGGCGCCAAATCCTGCTCGACGCATCAGATGCGCCATCAGCGCGATGTCCTCTCTATTGGACATTTGGACTCCTCCTCTGCCGGGGTTGTACCGGACCCCCTGCCGGACTGACATCTGACACCGTTCCCCGCTGTTCCTATGTTAAAAAACACGCCGCTAGCCGACTCGCCGAGCGAAAATCGCCGCGCATCCCGATCTGATCCCTAGTCTAATCAGCGCACTATAGATCGTCAAGAAGTTTCCTTTCATTGCCACTCATGATTGGATCTTCAAATATCAGCCCCGGACCAGGTCGGATCAACCCAGCCTGTAAATTGTGGATGCGGGAGCCAGTGAGACGAACATGACGACCCCAGCTGACAGGGCTAGTGTCACTCCGTAAGCTCCGTACCGCGAAACTTGTAAGTGCGAGTATGCATTTATTCGGTCGATTACCCAAGCTCCGACCATAAACAGTCCCGCCGCAAGCGCGGTCGGTCCCAGGCTCAGCGCCCCATACTCGAACGCGATTCTGGGTGCTCTGAAGATCGAGTCGGCCAGCCCAGCCAACACGTCCGGGGTCTCTGTGATGCCAACCGTCATGTTCAGGAATACAAGGCTGACTGGCGCGAGAGCGCCTGTCAGGAATGGCACTATGATCGCATACCCTATGCCGACTCCCGGCCACAGAAGGGGATGCTGTGGGTGTTCGGCCCTTTGTACCAACCACGCCGTCAGTGTCCAAGCCACCAGGCCGCCAGCGACAAGTCCGGCCCCCGACATGAATATGGCTATGGTAGGTTCCAGGTGTTGCGGCTCGTAATCAGGCGGCTTGAGCTTGGTGCGTGCTACCAGTGACACGATAAGGGCGAAGACTCCCAGAGCGCCGCCGTACGTAAAGATGCAGGCTAGCAGTCTCCTGCGGCGGCCGGAGTGTGTCTGGACACGGCGAGGGTATGTTCTGGCTGGCTGTTCCATTCCCCTTGGAAGAGACCGTGATTGGATTGCCGAATACCCGAATGAGCGCCCCTAAGCGCTCAGGAGGGCACTCCTGGAAGCTCAAGTTCCCCGGCGAAGTGGCACTTCGCGAATTGGCCCTCGACAATCTCCACCAGCGGCGGTTCGTCGGTCTTGCAGATGTCTTTGGCGAACGGGCAGCGAGGGTGGAAGTAGCAGCCGCTTGGTGGGTTGGCAGGATTTGCGACTTCTCCGGTCAAAGCCTGTCCGCGCGCGCGAATCGCTGGATTCGGGACCGGCACGGAGGACAGCAGCGCCTGTGTGTACGGATGCTTAGGTTCGGTGAACAGCTTCTCGGTCGTCGCGATCTCCACTATCTTACCCACGTACATCACCACGACCCTGTGCGCTATGTACTGGACGACGCTGAGATCGTGGCTGATGAACAGATAAGTAAGGTTGAACTCTTCCTGAAGGTCCTGCATCAAGTTGAGTATCTGCGCCTGTACTGATACGTCCAGCGCGGACACGGGCTCGTCTGCAATAACGAGACGCGGATTCATAACCAGCGCGCGCGCGATCCCCACACGCTGACGCTGACCCCCGCTGAATGCGTGTGGGTAGCGACGCATGTACGCTGGAGACAGACCAACACGCATGAGCATCTCGCTGACTCTGTCTTCTAGATATGATCCTCTGGCCAGATGATTGACTCGCAGAGGATCGGCAACGACGTCGAACACCGTCATTCGAGGATTGAGTGAAGCGAACGGATCCTGGAAGATGAGCTGCATCTCCTGGCGTATAAGAGCTAGCTCGTCGTCGTCAGCCTCCGTCGTGCTTACTATGCTGTCGTCACGCATCCGAAACAGGATCTCGCCGGATGTTGGCTCCACGGCTCTGAGGATAGCTCGTCCGGCAGTGGTCTTGCCGCACCCGCTCTCGCCTACCAGTCCAAGAGTCTCACCCTCCCGAAGTTGGAAGCTGAGGTCGTCCACCGCACGGACGTAGCCTCGAGTCTTGCGCCAGATCCCCGAGACGATTGGAAAATACACCCTCAGATTGCTTACCGACAGGATCGGGGAGGCGCCGTTACTGTTAGTCACTGGGACGACTCCTGATTGTCAACGGCAGCGTCAGAGTACAGCAGGCAGCTTGCTGTGTGGTTCACACCAACCGCTGCCGGCTGAGGCTCGATGACGTCGCAAACTCCGGCCATGAACTGTGGACAGCGCGGATGGAATGGGCAGCCGGGGGGCCTAACGAACGGCGATGGCACGTTGCCGCTGATCGCTGCCAGTCGCTCCATCTGTCTGGTCCTGCTCAGCTGTGGTATCGACTTTAGAAGCTCCTGCGTGTACGGGTGCTTAGGGTCACTGAACAGAGTCTGTATATCGGCGCGCTCCACGATCTTACCCAGGTACATCACGATCATCTCTTCCGCCATTTGCGCAACAACGCCGAGATTGTGAGTAATCAGCATCATGGCCATGCCGAAGTCCTCTTGGAGTTCGGCCATCAGCTCCAGTATCTGAGCTTGGGTGGTAACGTCGAGCGCTGTGGTAGGCTCGTCTGCGATGAGAAGGGTGGGATTGCAAGACAAGGCCATCGCTATCATGCAGCGCTGCCTCATGCCGCCGCTCAGGTTGAACGGATACTCATCCACGATGCGCTCAGGATCAGGTATCCCTACCCGCCTCAATATCTCAACCGCCCGTTCTCTGGCTTCCTCCTTAGTGACCGCCTGGTGAAGCAGTATGCCCTCGATGATCTGAGCGCCGACCGTATGCACTGGGCTGAACGAGACCATCGGTTCCTGGAACACCATCGTGATCTCGCTGCCGCGGATGTTGCGCATCTCGATGCCGTCCGGGGGCAGGTCCAGAAGATCGACACTGTCACTGGGGACGCCATTCCCACCGCCTCGGTTGTAGATGATCTCCCCTTCTAGTGACCTGCCCGGTGGCCTGACGATCCGCATAATCGAACGTGCCAGCACGCTCTTGCCGCACCCACTCTCGCCGACTACCCCGAGCACTCGTCCGCGGTCCAGCTCGAATGTAACGTCATCGACAGCCCTGACAACCCCCTCGTCGAGGAAGAAGTAGGTCTTGAGGTTCTTTATCTCCAGAAGGGGGGTGTCAGATTGCAATTGACCACCTTGCACGGATGAGTCCATAAACTCTATCGGCTCGAGTACGGGTCAGCCGCGTCGCGCAGGCCATCACCCATGAAGTTGAACGCCAGTATGGCCAGCAGGACGAACGGAGCCGGGATCATGAGCCAGGGCGCGTTCGAGATCGCGTTGAGGTTCTGGGCCTCGAAGAGCAGCGTCCCCCAGCTGATTGTCGGCGGTCTGAGACCCAATCCCAAAAAGCTCAGAGCAGTCTCCGCAATGATGATCGCCGGCACCGCGAGTGTAGTCGTAGCAATTATATGACTCGTAAACGAGGGGATCATATGCCGGAAGATGATCCGAAGCTCCGATGTGCCGTACAGCCGAGCTGCCATTACGAAGTCTTCCGACCGCAGAGCCAGGAATCTCCCCCTGACCTCTCGTGCCAGAGTTGTCCAGCCCAGAAGCGAGATAATAATGGTGATGGCGAAGTATATCTGGATCTGCGTCCACTCTTGGGGGACCGCAGCCGCAAGCCCAAGCCAAAGCGGAATCGTCGGAATTGATCTGATGAACTCAATGAACCGCTGGATTACGATGTCTGCCAGACCACCTCGGTACCCGGAAATGCCCCCGAGAAGCACACCCAGAAACAGGCTTAGACCAACCCCAACTAGGCCAATCGACATTGATATCCGGGTGGCGTACATGAGCCGCGAGAACACGTCCCGACCAAGCCTGTCGCTTCCCAACAGGTACATCGGGATAGGGTCTTCGTCGGTGTCCAGTCCTAGCAGGTGAATGTTCGTATCGAAGATTCCAAACAGCTCGTACTCGTGCCCCCTCGCGAACAGCTTGACTCGGAACCTCTTGGACTCATCGGGAGCGTACTCCGGCTTGAGCGTTACCGGGTTGCGTTCCCTTAGCAGTCCGTTCGCGTAAGGCCAGGTAGGCTTCCATCCATCGAAGAAGTGTATCCGCTGTGGCGGCACAAACGCCCTCTGGGCGTTCTGTGAGTATGGATCATGTATGGCGAGAAACTCGCAGAAGATCGAGATGAGATAGAAGGCGATGATGGTTGCGGTCGCGGCAACCGCCAACCGGTGTTTGATGAACCTTCTCCACACCAGCGTCCATTGGGACGCGATGTACTCCCGCTCCTCAGAGGTGATTGTCGGGCTTTCTGCGGTCTGTGACGCCACTGCCAGTACCCCTACCCTTCCATCCGAATTCGCGGATCAACGGCTGCGAGGATAATGTCGGAAATAAGTGTCCCGAGCATGGTCAGCAGTGTCAGTATCAGGATGATCGAGCCCGCGAGGAACATGTCCTGAGCGATTAGAGACGCCAGCAGCAGCGGCCCAATTGTAGGGAGACTCAGGACCGTGGCAACGATCAGGCTTCCCGAGAACAGCTGGGGCAGCTGCCATCCCATCGTACTGATGAAAGGGTTGATGGCGATGCGCGTCGGATACTTGAGGATCACCTTCCACTCTGGCAGGCCCTTGGCTCTCGCGGTCTCCACGTAGGGCTTGCTGAGCTCGTCCAGGAGATTGGCGCGTATGATTCGTGTGAACCTTGCGGTTCCATCCGTGCCCAGGATAATCATGGGCACCCATATGTGCTTCAGTAGGTCGATGAACTTGGCTATGCTCCACTCCGCGTCGTGATACTCCGGCGAGAACAGACTGGTTATCTTCAGCCCGAACCACGCCCACACGAACCACATGATAGCCAGCGCGAGCAGGAAGTTCGGGGTTCCAACACCGAAGTAAGACAGGAACGTAAATACGTAGTCGATGATCGAATACTGTTTGACCGCGGAGATGATGCCAATCGGTATCGCCAGCGTCCAGGTAAAAACGATCGTAAACAGACCCAAGAGCAGCGTCAGCGAGAGCCTCTCGCCTATCAGCTCATTTACCGGACGCTGGTACTCCAGAGAGAACCCAAGGTTGCCGCGCAGTACGTTGCCAACCCACTTCAGATACTGCACGTAGACCGGGCTGTCCAAGCCGTACTGTCGCCGCAGGTTCTCGACCTCTGCCATGTCGATCTGATCTCCACCGGCGACGAGTTCGGCGATATACGTCTGAAGATAGTCTCCCGGCGGAGCTTGGATTATCCCAAAGGCGACGACCGACATAAGGAACATCATCGGGATGAGAATGCCGATGCGCCTTAGCAGGAACTGCGTCATGGCTAGACTACCTACGGTCTGACTGCTGGAGTGAATCCACGATCCAACAGCACATTTGACGAGTACGCGAGCGCAATGTCAGTGGAGCTGCCCCAGCCCCCTGGACCCTGGATTGGAACCAGCCGGATCCAAGAGGGCCGGAGCAGCCTGGGTGCAGCGTTACTGCTGTGTCTCTTGCCTACGCTCTTCGCTTCTGTACCAGAACTGATCGGGGAATGAATTGAAAGGCATGTTCAGACCCGCCCGGTTCGCCCACCACTCGGGAACATTGACTAGGTCGTTGTTCACGATGACTATGCCCGAGACTAGGCCGCTCGCGCCTACAGTGCCAAGTCGAACCTGGTTGTCTATAGTCCAGGCGAAGATCTCCCGGGCGATCTCATGCTGGCGCTCCGGCGGCACGCCGGAGGCTTCCAGATATATGTCCAGCAGGTGCTTGATTTCTTCCGGAGGCTCAGTCCCTTCGTCGCCTCCGCTCTGGAACCAGCGAGCGTGATCAGCCGCCCAGCCGAATACCGGGTTTGTGGGCAGGGTATGGAACGCAATGCTGAACAGCTCTGCCGTCAGGTCGGCGTTGTGAATGCGAGACATCAGCTCGTTGGCCTGCGCCTGGGTATTCAACAGGCTGCGTTCTACAACGTCCACCGTGCAGCGGACTCCGACCGTTTGGAAGTAGGCACAGATCTGCTCGCCGCCGTCCACGTAGCCTCCGAAGGCGTCCATCGTACTGATCTTGAACGCGAACCTGTCCCCGTTTGGCAGGGTTCGGAAGCCCTCGTCGTCTTTCGGGCCCATGATCCCGTCGAGCATCGAGTTGGACTTGTCCACGTCGTAATCGGTGTACTTCGTCTCGTACTCATCGCCAGGATAGAAGGGGTGATCAGCGGCTGGAAGGGCGTTTCGAACGATACCTTGTCCACCCATCGTGATCTCTTTGATGGAGTGCCGGTCGATGGAGTGAGACATGGCAATACGCCAGTCCTTGTTGCTGATCATCTCACCTTCCGGACCGGGATAGGTGATATTGAAGTACAGCACTATGTCGGAACCCATGGGGTCCACGACCATCTGAATCGAGTAGTTACCTCTCTCTTCACCTTCTTTCAACACCGGGAAGTTGGCGAAGTTTATGTGCCTGCCCTGGAAGTCGATCTCACCCTGTGCCGCGCGCAGATTCAGCGGTTCGACTCCTGACGCGGTCTGGAACCTTATCTCATCTATATAAGGTAGCTGGTTCCCCTCCTGGTCCACTATAGGATAGTACGGGTTGCGGACCAGGCGAATGACGTCGTCCGCCGAAGTATTCGTCCAAACCCACGGGGAAGTGGCTGGCCGATCCGGATTCAGCTTCGGGTCCTCCTGGTTGAGGTAGTACTGTGTCCAGCTGGGGAACCCAGCGTCAGTAGCGAGCTTCTCCGCGTCCGGGTTGTACTTCAGGTTGAACTGCTTCAGGTAGTGCTTCGGCGCGTACTGGAAGTCGCGAGGCGTGCATCCGTGCGCCATGTGACCTTCAAAGAAGAAGAAGGGGGCCGAGTAGCGGAATTCAACGGTATAGTCGTCGACCGCTACAACCTTCACAACAGGATCTCCACTCTGTCTGATCCACCGGGGAAGTGCGCCCTTGATGTCCGGGTCTGTCTGCACTTCATACGCGTACTCCCAGTCTTCAGAAGTGAACGGTGCCCCGTCGGACCATTTCATCCCGGGTAGAAGGTGGACGGTCCAGACAGTTCCGTCCGCATTCGATTCCCAGCCCTTCACAGCATGAGGAATCACTCCGGTGCCGTCTCCGGCCCATCTCATACCACCTCGGCCGCTAGCGCGGCCCACGTTACAGCTTGCGTCAGCTGGACCCAAATGTACCCGGCGCCACTGACCGCCATATTCCCCTACTTCGGCCACCTGCATGACCAGAGGCGTATCGGGCAGTCTCTCCTCCACTGAGGGCAATTCGCCCGCCGCTACCCGTTTCGCGAGAATCGGCGCCTCGCTGTACGATGAAGGAAGCGGAACCATGCCGCGATCGGTCGTCGATACGTCCACTCCTGTGGCCTCTCCTCCACCGGAAGTCATCCCAGTGGCGGGCGCGGCCGGAGGACTGGTCGGAGCGGGAGCCGGGGCAGAAGGAGGAGTAGTTGGCTGCATGGCTGGTGCGGCAGGAGCAGTGGTCGGAGGGGGAGCCGGCGCGGTCTCTGTCTCGCCCGCATCGCTGCTGCACGCGGTAATCATGACGGCAATCGATACTAGTAGAACGGCAATCAGCAAACTCTTCTTCATCACCTTCCCCTATATGGTTCCGTATTGCAAGAACGAAATATCATGTATGCCGTTTCGCAATATATGTCGAGACCATGCCGTTGTCAACCCGCCAAAGTTCGCTGAGCCTGTATCAATTTAGTCTGAGCCAGTTCTGAAGAGCTAAGTGTCTCCTCTCCCTCAGGGAGAGGGCTGACAGGGGTAGGCAAACATGTACAAACAAGCAACCGACAGTCCCCCTCTCCCCCAGGGAGAGGGCTGGGGTGAGGGTGAAAAGTAC
>JAAXHZ010000301.1 GCA_012270625.1 Dehalococcoidia bacterium
AAGATCGTGGACGAGGAGATGGATGGAGTTGCCAGGGAGCAGCGCAAGCGGCTGAAGGTCATTGAGGAGGAACTTGAAGACGTGAAGCGGCGGCTGGGACGCATCTGGCAGGTGATAGAGACGACCGAGATAGAGATGTCCGACGCCACGGAGCGCATCAAGGAGCACCGGGACCGCAAGGAGAAGCTGGAGGCCGCCGCCGAGGAGGCCAGGGCCATCCTGTCGAGGCGCAGGGTGACGCTGGACAAGGTGGAGACCATCACGGCCTTCGCCCAAGACATGAGCGAGTACCTGAGGACCAGCGAGATCACCGAGTCGCGGGCCTTCATCCGGTCCTTCGTCAGAGAGATCGAGGTCCGGCCCGGCAGAGGGACGATCCACTACACCATCCCCACACCGGAGGATAGTCCCATAGGCGGAGCCGACCTTGCGGAGGTCGCCCTGGGCAAGGGTGTTCGCAGTATGGGAGTCGCTGGTGGGCCTGAGTGGACGATAGATGGCACCGTTTTCGAGTTGTGGCTCGGGAAGACCGTGACCTCACCAAGTGCTCGGCCCGAATAGTATGGCTCTAATAGGGCGGAGAAACGCAAGCCGAGGTTCTCCGTCTTCCAATCGACACAGGAGGGTTAGGTTCTCGTGAACGGTCGGTTTGGGTTCAACTGGGGAATGAGATGGTCGCGAGGAGACTGAATCAACTCGGTAAGGAAACGGCTTCGAGGAAGTATGCATCCAAGTTGGCGACCACTTCAGGGTAAATCAGGTTTCGGTTTCTTAACGCTTCACCTAGTTCGTGTTCGAGACTCAACGGCAATGCGCGTTGAGCTACATCTTGCAATGCAGCCATGAGCCGTTGGCTGAGTTCGCGGAATTGCCGCAACTCAATTATCTTCATCTCTGGCGACGGGCTTGCCTCTTTGGAGGACGGCAGTAAGGGACCTACGAACACTGGAATGATCTCCGAGACCTCGTAGTTGTCCTTCACCCATTGAGTGTGATTATGCAACTGCCCCACGTCCTCTTTGCGGTAGGATGAAGTACTTTGCTTGTCGGTCTTTACCTCGATACAGGCAGCGCGTCCCTCTTCGGACATCCAAAGAACGTCGGGGCCAGCCCCATATTCCTTGTCCGGCCTTGTGGACTTCAGGCCGAGGTACTGGCCGAGGCAGCGTATGGCTTCTTCGACCTGAGCCGCCGATCCGTTTCCGTTGAGGGGTGTGAGGTCTTGGGCAAGCGTCTTGGGCGGTTGAACAAGAAGGGAATCCGAGTGTCCGATACGCATTTGCTCGGCGATTCGGGTCACCTGCGCCGGAACCGAAGTACCTATCCCGGTCGTGAGCGAGCGGGGGCGCGGCATGTTGGATTGGTTCGCAAAGGCCTTCCGGTAGAAATAGGATGCATTTTGATGGTCGTCGCTCATGTCCAAGCTATAGCCCAGCCAATAGCTCAGCCATGCTCCACTGAATTGGCTGAACTCGAATGCTTCCTCAAGGACATTGTTCAGAGCAACAGCCGCGCCCTTATAGTCCCTATCCCAGAGAGCTTTTCCGAAGCGAGCCTCGGCAAGTGCAATATCGAGAGCTTTGTCTGGGCCGGTCGACGCACTGTCGGAAGACAAGTCTCTCATGTTGTTGGTGTAAGCTTGGACCCACCCGGGATCCCTTGACAAGCAGGCCGAGGCGATGGACTTCAGGTTGCCGGTGTCTGTTGCTTCTTTGGACAGTTGCTCCCCAATTTCCAACTGCTTTTGTAGGAAGCGCGGCAGCAAGGCGCGGTTACGGGGAACGAGGAGCCATTCCACCAATCCCTTCCCCGTGAGCAGCACGACGCCATGGTCGCTCATGCCTCTTGAGATGCGCCCGAAGCTCTGCACAATGCGAGACGCCAGCAGACTGCGAAGGCTGTTCTGCATATTGAGTCGTTCCCACTGGAACCGTTCCAGAGGACCCGCGCCTTGCGGGAGTTCGTCTAACACCATCACTCGGCAAGTGTCGCCAGGCAGGTCGAGCCCGTCATACCTAGCAGCGAGCGCCAGCTTCGCAGGTGGTTCGGCCTCTCGAAATGAATCTATGGCTTCCGAAACGCTCTCCCTGTGTGGAGGCGCAGCCATTTCAGCCCATTTCTCACCTCTGTAATGGCTGGGGACTAATATCAATGCCTTGTGTTCGGCGATGACCTCTTTGGCGGACACAAGGTCATCGTCCACTCCCTCAGCAGCACGCGGGATCAATATCATCCGCTCACATTCGCCCGCAGTGGTGGAGGGAGATATTATCTCGTCGGGCTGTCGGCCAAAGGCTCTGACGAAGCTGTCAGGGGCACTCAATGTTGCCGAGAGATAGACGCGCCTAACTCCATCTCTGAAGTAGGGTAGCGAGAAGACAGGCACGACTGGAGGCGTGAGCGTTACCTCGCTATTGGAGATCAAAAGACAGCAGAGGTCTTCGCGGTCTCGAATGTGCTCCCAGGCGAACATAGTGCTTGTGTGATCGCCAAGACCAGCCTGGAGAAGTAATCGGCGCAGTTCTGATAGATTGCGCTGAATTTCGAATGGCGGGACTAGAAACTCGCGGGAAGCCTGACCGTTGGCAACCTCGGCGAAACTGGAGGTGAGGCCCACCGAGTTGTGATACGGCTGAAACAGGGCCAGAATCTGGTCGAAGGTCTCAGTCATCTCACCGCGAGTGATTGAGAGTGAGAACTGGTCTCTCAGAATCTGATCGGCAGTGTGGGCGTCGTCGAAGATGACGGCGGCAATGTCGTCAGACCTGAACCGGCTCTTACCGTTGAACAGCGCTTGGTAGGTGGTCACGCAAGGCGCGTCTGCGCGATGGTACAGGTCGCCCTGTGATAACTCCTGCCGGTAGTAAGTAGCGGCAGGCAACCCGTAGCCTAGGGCTTTGTTGGCGGTCTGTTCGACGAGTTGAATGGAACTGCACGCATAGACTACCTGCCGCCTGGTTTCGTTGACCAGTGACTGAGCGATAAGCAGTCCCACCAAGGTCTTTCCGGCTCCGGTATTCAGGACCACTGCCACATCGCCTTTGTCCCTGTTGGCGTACCACTCCCGCAGAGCATCCCCTTGGCCAAGCCAGAGGTCATTGATGTTGCCATCTGCTATTGCAGCTCCCTGGAATATCTCGATGGGGTGGTTTGGCTTGGCCTGCTGGCCGGACACGTTGAGTTTTGAGAAGTCGAAGGTCATCTCCCTATGTACCGATTCTAAGTAATCGTGGGCCGCCCTTTAGCGCGCTCGTCTTGTCTCGCGGAGGTCCGGGGCGCTCACCCGGCGCCGTCTCTTCAATCGCAACCTCGCCATCGTCCATCGCGTCGAGGACGATTCGGTTCTCCGTCGTCATAACCCATTGCAAACGAATTATACAGTTGCGATAATCAAATGAGCAATGCGTACCAGTGCCAGGTGACAACCATCTGTGGTGTGTACCGGCCTAGGAGAGGAACATGGCCAGGAGAGCTAGGTTCGACGGCGCCGCCTTCTTCGCCGCCTTGGACACAGAGAGGCAGGCCCGCCAATGCACCTGGAAGCAGGTGGCGGAGGAGTGTGGCATCAGCGCCTCTACCCTGACTCGTATGGCTCAGGGCAGACATCCCGATGTGAACGGCCTCGCGGCGCTGGCGACTTGGTCGGGTCTGGACGTGAACCGGTTCCTCCGGAACCCGTCCGCCGGGGAAGAGCCGGAGCCGTTGGCGGTGATATCTTCCTGCCTCCACTCCGATCCTCGACTCAACGCGGAGGCGGCCGTAGCCCTCGACCAGATGGTCAAGGCAGCCTATAGGAGCATGACGAGCCAGTGAGCACCCTCAACATCAGCAACTTCATTTGGGGAATCGCGGACGACGTGCTGCGGGACGTGTACGTTCGGGGCAAGTACCGCGACGTCATCCTGCCCATGACGGTGATCCGCCG
>JAAXHZ010000302.1 GCA_012270625.1 Dehalococcoidia bacterium
TCGTGGGTTCCCGCGTGCGCGGGGTATGATTTCGGAGTTTTGCACTTCCCTAATGCCTGGAAGAATAGTCCTGTCGACGCGCCGCTCACTGGAAGGCTCAGCTATGCTCTCCGGCAAGACGTGAGCTGTAGTCGGCGAACGCGGAGGCGAGTGCGCCATTCTCGGGCTTCGACAGATCAGGGTCCGCAGTTAATACCCGGTCCGCCTCGCGGCGCGCGAGGGAGACTATGTCCTGATCCGTGAGCTGCGCCACCCTGAAGGTTGGAAGACCGCTCTGACGTGTGCCGAGATAGTCACCCGGCCCTCGCAGCTTGAGGTCTTCCTCCGCCAGTCTGAAGCCGTCCGATGTCCGCTCGAGCAGCTTGAGTCGATTGAACGATTCCGAGCCAGGTGACTCGGACAGCATAAGACAGTGGCTCTGATGGCGACCGCGCCCTACCCTGCCCCTGAGCTGGTGGAGCTGCGACAGGCCGAACCGCTCGGCGCCATCGATAAGCATGACCGTGGCATTCGGGACATCGATGCCGACTTCGATGACGGGTGTGGCAACAAGAACGTCCAGGCGTCCCGCCTTGAATCGCTCCATCACGTCCTCTTTTTCCACAAGGCTCATGCGGCCGTGCAGAAGTCCGACGGCGCGGTCAGCGAACACCGTCGTGGACAGGCGATCGAACTCCTCCTGAGCGGCCTTGGTTTGGACGACTTCTGATTCGTCGATGAGCGGGCACACTACGAACGCCTGCCTTCCAGCCTCCAGCTCGCTGCGTACGAACTCGTATGCAGCATCGCGTCTGTCGTTCTCAACGAATCTCGTGCGGACCGGCTGTCTGCCTGGGGGCATCTCGTCTATGACCGAGACATCAAGGTCTCCGTACAGCGTCATCGCCAGCGACCGGGGTATAGGAGTCGCACTCATCGCCAGGAAATGAGGCCGAACGCCCTTTTCCCGCAGCTTGGCGCGCTGGGCTACACCGAATCTGTGCTGCTCGTCCACAACCGCCAGAGAGAGGTTGGGAATGTCCACCGACTCCTGTATCAGAGCGTGTGTGCCGATCACGACATCTATCATGCCAGCTGAGAGCAGGCTCGTCATATCGTCACGAAGACGTTTTCGCTGTCCTCCAAGCAGAAGCACCACCGTCAGCCTTCGATCCAGTCCAGCGACGCTCAGTGTCTGGATGCTGCCACCTGCCGGCTCGAAGCCGGGACCGTCCAGCAGGCGGCATATGGTGAGGAAGTGCTGTTCGGCCAGAATCTCGGTCGGGGCCATGAGCGCGGCCTGGGTGTTGTTGTACGCGGCCGCAAGCATGGCCGCGGTCGCCACAATCGTCTTGCCGCTACCCACGTCACCCTGCAACAGACGACTCATCGCATGGTCCGACTCTATATCGGTCATAATGTCAGTTATGGCCCGAGTCTGCGCCCCGGTGAGATCGAACGCCAGTGTACTCAGAAAGGCATCGAGCGCCTGGGGATCGACTTGGAGAGGCAGAGCGCCGCCGGCTTGCCTCCACTGGAGACGGCGCGTGAGGACGGACAGCTGGAGCATGAACAGCTCGTCGAACGCCAGCCTGCGACGCGCGTGCTGGAAGCTGTCCCAATCGTCAGGATAGTGCATCTGCTCGACCGCGGTGCGCAGACCGATCAGCCCAGCGCGGTGCAGCACGTCTTCGGGAAGGAATTCATCTATATGGGGAAGGCAGTCATCGAGCGCGCGCCTCACAAGGGTGCGCAGAAATCGTTGGGACAGACCCTGGGTCGAAGGGTACACAGGGACCAGCCGTCCGGTATGCACCGTGTCATCCTCTTCGTCGAGTATCTCGCACTCAGCTCCCTGGAACACCAGGTTTCCCCGGAAGACAGTGACTTTGCCGCTAAGCGACACGCGGCAGCCCTGTTTGAGTCGGGACGCAAGCCACGGGTTATTGAACCACACGGCCCTGACATTTCCGGTCTCATCTCCAAGAACAGCCTGGGTCGACTTCTGCCGTCCTAGCATAGTCTGACCGGCTTCCCAGACCGTCAAAATGGCTGTCTGGTCATCGCCGGGCAAAAGCTGCGCAACCTT
>JAAXHZ010000303.1 GCA_012270625.1 Dehalococcoidia bacterium
TGGTGGGCCTGGGTTGACGGTAGGCAGAACTGTCTTTGACATGTGGGTGGGGCTGTAGCCTGCGGCACTTCTACTCACGGCAAGACGCATACAGTGCAGCGCCCTCTGCCCTCGAAGTCGCTCTTGAGGGTGTCTCGGCTGGCGATGGCCCTGTCGGGGTCATACACAACAAAAAGGATGTGAGCCTCTTGCGGGTACTTGGTCAGGTCTGCGGCCATGCCCTCGGTAACCCTGCTAGGCGTGGTACTCCCCCGGATGTACTTACCCTCAATGAGGAGATGTGCGCGGTCGAAGGAGAAGTCGGGCTTCACGCCGGCATTCGCGAAGGGCACAGCTGGATGCTCCCGCTGTATGTCGTCGCGCCACGCCGTAAGAAGGCCCTCGATCTTGTCGTTGAAGTCGGCCTCGTTCTTGGGCTGCTCAGTGCGGAAGACCTTCGGGATAGCTTCCACTAAGCGCACCTGAATACCGGTTGCCAGGCGCTCTATGGGCTCTCGGAGGAACTCACGATCCCAAATGACTGCGAGTAAGGAGCCTGCGGCCAGCGGGGAGAATACGTTCTCATGCAGGTCGCGCATCCGTCGGAGGGCGTGGCGGGCTTGATTCCCGTGCCGGGAGCACAGGGACCACACTTTATCAACGAGGGCCACTTCATCATCGCAACCAGGCACCCAGCCACTGAGATGCTGAAGGTCGTCGAGTGTCCGGGTGTAAAAGTAGTCGATGTTCCAATTGGCGAAGTTGGCAGCTTGCCTGAGGTAGTCGACGACCGTTGTCTTGCTCTCCAAGGTTGAAATGCTCTTCCTAATGATGTCGTTGGCGTACAACCCCGGCTGATCATGTTCCTCAGCCTGTGCGGCGTATACGCCAATGCGCCGGTCGATGCACTGGAAGCACTCGCCGCAGTGAGTCGCGTTGGTCTCCGACGTATAGGTGTGGCTGCAAGACACTGAGCTCGGGATGAGGTGACCGAGCCCCGCGGTGGTCAGAACTTCAATGACGTCAGCCTTCGTCTTCCAGAGGAACGGCGTCTCTATGCTGATGGGCTGCTCAGCGATGAGCGAGAACAGTTCCGCCAGCCTCCCAAGCGTCTGTGGGTGTGTTGTCCTACTTGCCCTGGCGTTGAGGAGATCGTCTCGTCGGGCGAAATTCAGGCTGGTGACGCCATTCTCGCAGACGAACACCCTATCCTGCCCATAAGATTGGGCAATGGCGAAGGCGATGCTACCGTATAAGAATGACCGTGTCCGCTGCGTTTCCTCCTTGGCGTGGACACCTTGCAAACTGGTGCGGAACCGGTAATGGCTCACGCGATTTGGGTATGCGTCTTGAAGCGCCCTAACTAGAGCTTTCTGCGTTCGCATAATGCTTGGCTGCGATGATTGGTGGCTGACGAGGCAGACATGGTCGCGCGTCTCCTCTAGGCGTTGGATCGCTCCCGCGAGTGAATCGAGTCCGCCAGAGAACAGCATGACAGAGAGGCAATCCTCGGACGCCACTTGAAAGGCCTCGCTGTCGAACAGGTCTGCCTGAGGTGTGGAATGCCCAAGCTCGAAGGTGAACTCGTAGGTCTGGTCCCCCGTCATGAAGAGGAGCGCCGCCCGAAGGGCCTCTTGCACATCAGGTCGACTCCAGAACGCGTGGTCCCTGACGCGCACTACGTAGTGAAGGTTCCTCCCCCAGCTGTGGTACTCAACGCTATCCTTCGCGCCCCTCGAGGTCAGCCGGTCGCCCGCGAACACGTACGCGGCGATCTCAAGCAAGTCGAGGCACCGATCCGGCAGATGGAAGACGCTTCGCACGAAGTCGGGCAGCCCGAGCCGAACATTGGCGCTGCCGGTAGGCGGCCTGTAGTCGAGGTGATTATGACCCGCCTCCTCCACACCGACAGGAAGGCTTGCGCCGTTGCACAGGAAGAGAGCAGGCGGTCGTCCTCCGCTCATCGAGGAGCCTCCTCGCGGAGGAGTTCCTCATGGAGCTTGCCCATTGAATGGGCAACGAAGCTTGC
>JAAXHZ010000304.1 GCA_012270625.1 Dehalococcoidia bacterium
ATTAGGGTGCCGCTGAACAGGAAGTCGCCGATTGCGGTGATGACCTCGTCCCTGCTGATCTTGCCGTCGCCATCATCGTCATATGGGATGCCCAACGATAGCTGGACAGCCGCCGTATTGCCGTTGCCATCGGCATCTTGAGCTACGTTGCCCGCGATGTCCACAGTTACGACGCCGATGGCGTTCGGTATGACGTCGAACGTGTACATCGAGTCGCCGTCGATGCCGACGAGGTTGCTCGCAGAGCCGTTGACCACGTCGACATCATCGACGGTGAAGCCGAACACAGGCTCGCTGAATGTGGCTGTCACCGGGGTGGGTGAGTCGATTCTCACTAGGCGGGCGCCCACCCAGATCACGCTCACATTGGGGGGACCAGGCAATTGCGGGTCGCAGAACGGGAGGCCGACACTATCGAAGTCGTTGAACTCCACGTCTCTCAGCTCATCCGGTATGCATCCGGTCAACTCGTTTCCGCTGAGGTTCAGTACCGCCAAGTTGGAGAGGCTGTCCAACTCAGTCGGTATCGTCCCGCTCAATTGGTTGCCCCAGAGGTCCAGTCTCGTCAGGTTGGAGAGCCTGCCGAGTTCTGCCGGAATCTGTCCGGTCAACTGGTTTTCGGAGAGGACCAGACTCGTCAGGTTGGAGAGGTTGCCGAGCTGGGCCGGAATCGATCCGCTCAATTGGTTACGGTCCAGGTACAGCCATAGCAAGTTGGAGAGATTGCCGAGCTGGGCCGGAATCGTCCCGCTCAATTGGTTACGGTCCAGGTAAAGCCATAGCAGGTTGGAGAGGTCGCCGAGCTGGGCTGGAATCGTCCCGCTCAACTCGTTCCCCCAGAGACTCAGTACCGCCAGCCTGGATAGGCTGCCCAGCTCAGGCGGAATCGTCCCGCTCAAAGAGTTGCCGCCGAGATACAGCCCGCCCAGATTGGATAGGCTGCCCAGCTCGCTGGGAATCGTTCCTGTCAGGCCTCTTTCACTCAGAGCTATGCCAACCACACGCAGTGGCGCGCCGCCGATCGAGATCCCCTCCCAGTCTTCGATAGGAGTGCTGGCCGACCAGTTCAGCCTTGCAGCTCCCTCCAGGGTGTCACGCGCCGACAGCAGCATCTCGCAATCGGCCACCAATGCCGTATTGTCGGATGAGACCGCGCCCTGGCTGGCACAGCTGCTCTGCGCGTTGGCAAGACCGTCAGCTCTCCACAGTCCGGCGATTGCCAGAGCGACTATCAGGCCCATGACGAGGTATCTCACTGCGCATCTCCCTCCCATCGCTGACAATGACCATCATGCACGGCACATGTTCGCATATGAGCAAAGTTGTGACGAGACGGGGAGAATTGTGAAACGCATTTTGGCTGGCTCTGCTCTACCCATCTGACACGACGCTCTGCTCTACCCGGAAATGGATTTCCGCGCGCGCGAAAGTGACGGCAGGGAAAGCACACTTTTGCACTTCTCTCTTATGTCAAGTTGCACTTGACGCAACTGACAGCGCTCTCTACCATAGCTTTCAGAATGTTTGTTCTATTAAATGTTACGCATATGGAGTTTTCCGAAATGAAGAACACTTCCAATATTTTGCAACAGCTGGTGCTGCGTGAGACCGACGATGGTCTGAGGCTCGTCCGATACCTCGTGGACGTGATGGACGCGGAGATAGAAGGCGTGAAGACTGCTGACCGGACAGCCGCCGTTCGTGAGCTCCTGGACAGGTGCTTCGGCAAGCCGTTCACCGCGATCGACCGCTTGGATGAGCTTACCGACGACTCTGATGTCGTCTCCGACGTGCTCATCGACAGGATCATGAGGGTGATCGATGAAGTGTCGCCTGATGAGCAGGAGGACGACAATGGCTGATTCGACCAGTCGCAACTCGGTGATGGAGTCAGTGGCGCGGCTGCCCCAGCGTGTGCGCAGGCGGATGCTGGTGGGCATGATGGACGTGAGGGGCAGGGCAGCCGACGAGGCGCTCTACCTATGGCCTCTCTGGGCGCGGGACAGTCAGATAGCGCCGCCCGGCGACTGGTCCGTGTGGCTGGTCATGGCCGGACGCGGCTTCGGCAAGACGCGCACTGGCGCCGAGTGGGTGCGCGCTCGCATCGATTCTGGCACGTCGGGACGCATCGCGCTCGTCGCAAGGACCCCCGCGGACGTGCGCGACGTGATGATCGAGGGTGACTCCGGTCTTATGAACGTGTGTCCTCCCTGGAACCGACCCAAGTACGAGCCGACCAAGCGTCGTCTCACCTGGCCCAACGGCGCGTTCGCGCTGGCATTCTCGAGTCACGAGCCCGACCAGCTCCGAGGACCGCAGTTCGATGCGGCGTGGTGCGATGAACTGGCAAGCTGGGAGTACCCGCGCGAGACTTGGGACAACCTGACCTTCGGCCTGCGCTTGGGAGCAAATCCGCAGTGCGTGGTCACCACCACACCCAGACCCATCGAACTGCTGCGCGAGCTTGTGGAGCGCGACGACGTTCACGTAACGCGCGGCTCGACATACGATAACAGCAGGTTCCTGGCGCCCAGCTTTATAAGGCAGATCGAGCGACGCTACCAGGGCACTGACACCGGACGGCAGGAGATATTCGCCGAGCTGCTGGAAGAGGCAGAGGGCGCGCTGTGGAGCCGTGGCTGGATCAGGCACGCTGAGACTGCGCCGGACCTCAACCGAATCGTAGTTGCGATAGACCCCGCCATGTCGTCCAGGCCCGACAGCGATGAGACCGGCATCATCGTCGCCGGAACCGACGACGACCTGAGAGGCTACGTGCTGGAGGACGGCTCGGGCAGGATGTCGCCCAATGAGTGGGCGCGTCGAGCCATCGACCTGTTCGACCGGCACCGCGCCAGCCGGATCATTGGTGAGCGAAACAACGGAGGCGACCTCGTCGGCACGGTGCTCAGAACTGCTTCGGGCAGTCGTACTCTGCCGATCAGGCTCGTGACCGCCAGCGTGGGCAAGTACGCTCGCGCCGAACCGGTGGCCGCGCTCTACCAGCAGGGTCGAGCGCTTCACGTCGGCTCGTTCCCTCAGCTCGAAGACCAGCTATGCACCTGGGAGCCGGGATCGTCAACGTCCCCGGACCGGATGGACGCGCTGGTGTGGGCGCTCAGCGACCTCATCACCGACCGCAGGATCACTCGAATATGGGTGTAGGGCAGCGACGGGGAGGCACTATTGAATACCGATGGCAGACCGGCTCGCAAGCGGACGATCTACTGCGACGACTGCGGACTGGAAAAGATGGCCGAGATCCGCGACGGCAAGCTGGTCATCGTGGACAGACGACACGGCCGGCAGCACGTCGCGGTCGTGGACGTCAGCAGCAAAGAGAAAAAAGAGGAGCGACATCATGACTAACAGGATAGACAAGTGGATAGACAAGCTGAACTGGCTGCTTCCGGCGTTCATGTACGTGAGGCTCCAACGTCTCCAGGCGCGTCATGACAGTCACGCTGTCCCTGAGCTGCCAATCATCGGCTTGACGGACGCGGAAGACTGGGCGCCCAGCCACTACGCCGCCTACTTCGCGACGTCGGCGCCGGTGTACTCGGCCATCCGGCTGCGCGCTGACGCGGTCGCGAGGCCGCCACTCAGGGTGTACCGTCACATCGCGGCGGCGGGTGTGCCGCACAGGGAGTGGGTCGGGCCAGAGCATCCCGCCCAGCGACTTCTTGACAGGGTGAACCCGTACTGGACCGGCGGTGACTTCTGGCGCGCGACTGAGACCTACCTGAACCTATGGGGCGCTGCCTACTGGTCGGTCGAGCGTGATGAGATGGGAGTACCGACAGAGCTGTGGCCCCTGCGTCCGGACCGCGTTCGGCTCGTTCCCGACGAGGACGAGTACATTCGGGGCTACCTGTACACCGGACTCTCGGGCACACAGATCGCGTTCGCGGCCGACGAGATCGTGCGACTGCGGTACTTCAATCCGCTGGACGAGTACGCCGGACTGTCTCCGGTCGCCCCGGTGCGACTGACACTGGACATGGGGCGAGACGCGCTGCTCAGCAACAGGTCGGGTCTCGCCAACGACGGCTCCCCAGGCGTGGTTATACACACCGAAAACAACCCCGACGTGGGCGAGGTCAAGCGCCTGCTCAAAGAGTGGGAGTCGCGCTTCAGCGGACCACTGAACAGGCTCCGGCCCGTGGTGCTCAGCGCCGGGATGAAGGCGTCACAGGTTGGGTTCTCCCCGAAGGACATGGAGTACATCGGAGCGCTGCGCTGGACCGTCGAGGACGTAGCGCGGGTGTTCAACGTTCCCAAGCCCCTGCTGCACGATCTGGAGCGCGCGACCTACTCCAACATCGAGACGGCCCGCCGGATGTTCTGGGAGACCTGTGTCGTGCCCGAGCTGCGCTTCTTCGAGGAGAAGCTCACCGAGAACCTTCTCCCTATGTTCGGAGACAGGTCCCTCATGGCCGAGTTCGACACCTCGAGCATCGAGGCTCTGCGCGAGTCCGAGTCCGAGCGCGCCCGCCGTATCCAGATATACGTCTCCGAGGGAATTATGACCCAAGATGAGGCCAGGGCCGAGCTTGGTATGGGTGAGTCATAATATGGGTTGACCATACACACCACTATGGGTAGTTTGTCTTCAATGAAAACGACTCTCGACATCCATGACGAGCTGCTGGCCAGGGCAAAGCGCCATGCGCATGAGACTCATCGCCCGCTGCGGGC
>JAAXHZ010000305.1 GCA_012270625.1 Dehalococcoidia bacterium
ACGCGATCCTGAGCAGGATGAAGTGAGGACGACTCGACGGATGCACGTCTTCCACTATGTCGAAGAGGCTGCGCACCTCCGTCAGTTTCTGGGACAGCGTCTAGGTCAAGGTCTCGACCACCGTTTCAGGCTCCAGGAAGCCGATCAGACCGGAGCGCTACGTCCTTGGCGCTCCCGCTGGCTCTGAGCGATACGTTCGATCCCCGCCTCTATCTGTTCCGAGACCAGAATGCAGATGTGCTCGTAGGGCGCGTCCATGCCGGCGGTGAAATGTCCCGGCCAAACTTCCGCCTGCCCGGTATTCGGCGTTCCCCATAAGAGTCCCCAGTGGTGACGTGGAGGCTCCTCGTCGAACATCAGACTGTGGACGGCGAAGAACGTGCAGCCGTCGTATGCTTCGCCTGCCCAGCCGTTGCAGGTCGTAACAGAGCAGACCTTGCTGGACCCGCCCGCGCTTTCGCCCTCCGCGAACTTGACCTCGAGCCGCCCGCCGTCGGATCGCCTCACCAGGATAAAACGGGTGAGGAGGTGTCCCTGCTCGTTCGTCTTGGTGAACGGACCTGCGACTTCGTAGTCATGCCGGTTGATCTGAAGGTATCCGCAGTCATCTTCGCTGTATATGCTCATGTCCATGTTCACCTGCTGGGCCGGTGGTTACCCGTGGTTACGGGCATCTACTTGGAGATAGCGATGCTTCCTATTCTTTCTCGTACTGCACAATCTACCGGGTATTGCGAGTTATATTCACATTATAGGGCATCTGTCAAGCGAAATTCATTGGACAAGCGCATATATGTGGATTTTACACTGATACAAGAAACTAGTTAGCTCTAGTAATGTTTTTATGTCTGCCTTTGCTCAGAAGTCGCAGGCTGCGAGCGCCGTGAATACGGGCATGGTGCGAGTGGCGCGGTCTGCATATAACATCGATACATGGGTCTTTGTGCATAACGTTCTGATTTCGCTCGTCTTTAGGTGTATGGTGACATCTATGTACTTGTCGAAAAATCAGACTAGCAATCATCTAGGAGGATTCCGAATGGACTGGAAGCAGAATGAAGCCGATGATGTCATCACCACGCCTCACATGCACGACGGAGAAGGGGCAGTTACGCGACGCAGGTTCTTCCGTGACGCTACACGCCTGCCGGTGCACATCGAAGTGTGGGAGCTATCTCCTGGGTCGAGTGAGGGGTCTCACATCCACGACGGAGACAATACCCTGGAGGAGTTCTACTACTTCATCTCCGGCAGAGGTGTGATGTGGATGGGAGATGAGGAGCTTCCGGTCGGGCCGGGAGACGCCGTGATGGCGCCTCCCGGTGTGGATCATGGTTTCCGCAGTACGGGTGACGGGCCGCTAAAGCTGGTGATCGCCTGGGGTGTGCCGAAGTAAGTATCAGCCTCAAGCAAAGCCTAGATGCCCAGTGTCCAGAAAACGAGCAGGTTTATGATCAAAACCGGAATGGCAGCGATCAGGATTACGAAGAAGGCTCGCCAGGTCGAGGCGTAGTCGAGACTCTGTCTGAGCGCGACCACCATGGCTGCCCACTGCCAGAGGAGCACCAGCAGGGTGATAATTCCTCCGACTAATGGGATGAAGACGAGCACATTGAGAAGCCCTGGAGTCTGGGCGAATCCCGTGCCCCGCGCGAGCTGTCCCCAATCGGCTTCGGTACTCTCAGACTTGAGAATCGTGGTGCCTACCAACAGGGCTACAAGGGCCCACACGACCCAGGTTACGATTCCTCTTATTACGCCGAAGAGCAATCCGTCCAGCAAGGTGGACTCGCCACTAAGAATGCCTCCGACTCCGGCTGCGATGGCAACGATGATGACTACCAGCATCGCCTGTAAGGTTGCGCCACTGTCTCGCTCGACATCCTCATAGGTGTCGGAGTTCAATCGCGCCGCGCCCAGCATTCTTCCTAGCATTGGGAAACCTCCTCACGGGTTCAGTGAGTCTGAATCTACACGGGACGGGGTGTGTTCCTACCGCTTTGACATGGTATCGCATGGGATGATAGAAGCTGCAAGGGTGTCAGGGTGTGCGATTAGGGCTATACTTGTGGCTGTCAGCCATCAGGGGCATATCGAAGCAACAGAAGGAGCGCAGCTTGTCGGCATTCTATTGGGGTTCGCTAAGGAAGACGGTCCAGGGTGCGATAGAGCGCGGCCAGATAGGTCGGCCGGTGTCTCTTCGCATGACGGTGCATGGTCCCGGCAGCGAGGTCGAACGCCAGGAGCTGGAAGCCGAGCTGCGAGAGGCTGCATGCGCCTGGTTCGGGGGACCCTGTGAGTCAGACTACACTGCCGGCGGTGACGGGAGGCCTGCTGTCGTTGCGCTTAAGTGGGCAGGAGGACAGTCGGCGATACTGTCGGTGAGCACGGGCGCCGGGCGTACGGGCGGCAACATGGCGCTGCTGGGGTCGAACGGCGCCATATATCATGAGATCGATCCGGTGGCAGATGGCGAAAGCCGGACTTTCCAAGCTGAGAGTGGGTAGATGGCAAAGTACGGCGTAGTTGCGGTCGGAGGAAACAGGACTCACCAGGAGAGCTACGCGCGCGAGTTCGCGGCCGACCCGCGCTGTGAGCTGATTGCCGTGGCAGACGAGACGGGTCTGTCCGAGTACAGAGAGGGACTGAATCGGCTTCTGGCAAGTGAGCTCAGGGTGCCGTATCTGCCTCTCGACGAGGCTCTTGCCAGGGACGACGTCCACATAATAGACAACTGCGCCGACGTGGAGCGTCGGGCGCGAGTCGCGGTGAAGACCCTCCAGGCAGGCAAGCATCTTTACATGGACAAGCCGCTTGCCGCGTCGGTAGAAGAGGCGCGCGCAATCGCAGACGCTGCCGACAAGTCCGGCGTGATGACTCAGATGTTCACGCAAGTGACGACGAGCTGGGCGCAGGCAGCCAAGAGCGCCATCGAGTCCGGGCAGACCGGCGAGGTCTTCGCGCTCCACTGCGACATGCTGATGGCGAAGGGCAAACCGGGCAGCGTCGATCCCGGAGTCGTCAGGCGAGAGAAGCCCAGCGATGGCACGTTCACGCACGTCGAGGCGAAGCGTGAGCTTTTCGACATGGGCGTGTATCCGGTCGCACTCGTGCAGTGGCTGAGTGGGGCGAGGACGAAAACTGTGTACGGGATAACCGGCAACTACTTCTTTGAGGAGCACGCGAAGCTGGACATCGAGGACTTCGGAGCGCTGGCGCTAACACTCGACAGTGGTCAGGTGGCGAGCATCACAAGCGGCAGGATCGGGTTTACGAGTCATCCGCGTGGAGGACTTCTGCGCATCACGCTTATCGGGGAGAACGGTGTCTTCACTTTCAGCGAGTCGGCGCCGTATATCGAGATCTTCAATGACCAGCCGCCATTCGAGATGCCGCTGGTACACCCGTTCGATCCGATGAGCATGTGGGCTTCGACTCAACGTGAGATGCAGCATATGCCAAAAGACCGCAGGCTGCCGCTGGACGATGGGGGGCAGGGGCGAGACATCGCCGCCTTCGTTGACTGCGTGGAGTCTGGGGAACGGCCACAGGTGACTGTTCGAGAGGCAGCGCATAACGTCGAGGTTATTATGGCGGGGTACGAGTCGGCTGCGGCTGGCAAGCCCGTCAACATTGGGTAGCTCGCTCTTCCATCAGTTTCGACGTGGCGCTCCGCTGTCAGGGCGCCAGGGGTGACCATCAGGAGCATTCGAATGACAGAGAGCATGGAATTCCAGGGTAAGGTCGCGATCGTCACTGGCGCTGGGCGTGGGATGGGAAGGGCGGTCGCGTTGAGGCTGGCGACAGGTGGGGCGGCAGTGGCGATCAACGATTTGCGCACTGAGGACGCCCAGCGAGTCGTGGACGAACTGACGGCGGCCGGTACCGAAGCTCTGGCCGTGGGGGGTGACGTCACTGACAACTCTGACGTCCGGCGAATAGTGAGTCAAACGACGGACATGTTTGGCGCGGTACATATCCTCATCAATAATGCGGGTGTCTTGAGGCCGACTCCAGTCATCGACATCGAAGAGGACGAGTGGGACTTCGTAGTGGGTGTCAACCTGAAGGGGACGTACCTGTGCAGCCGCGCTGCGCTGCCGGTGATGCGGAGCCAGGGCTGGGGTCGCATCGTGAACTTCTCATCGACGGCTGGCAAGAATGTCAGCACGGTGGGGGGAGCGCACTACACGGCCGCCAAGGCGGGCATTCTCGGTTTCACGCGGCACCTTGCCAAAGAAGAGGCCGGTTATGGCATTACAGTCAACTCTGTGTGTCCGGGTCTGATAGATACCGAGATGGTGCGAGATACAATCTCGGATGATCGCGCGGACGCATACGCGGCCAGCTTTCCGATCCAGCGTCTGGGTCAGCCGGAGGAGGTTGCTGAGCTGGTGGCGTTTCTTGCGTCGGACAGGGCCTCGTACATCACGGGGGCGTCGCTGGACATCAACGGCGGCGACCTGATGATATAAACTCGAGGCGAGCTCACATATTTTTGACTGTTGACTGAGGGAAGTGCAAAACTCCGAAATCCTACCCGTCATTCCCGCGCACGCGGGAGTGGCGAGACTACTGTTGATCGAGTTTTGCACTTCTCTCTGTTGCCTTTGATACCTTGTATCAAGATGATTCGATGATATAAACTCGAGGCAATCTCTCACCCTCTCTGGAGTTGATACATGTACTTCGACTGGCGTCTGTTCGGGCTGACTCGCGGTGTGAGACTCAGGATACTGTTGGCGGCGGCGCTGGGCCTTATCTCGGTGGGCGCCGGAGTTGCTCGGCTGGCAATCTCTGGCGTAGTGATATACAGGGTGCTGGCCGGGCAAGCGAGCTTCTCGGCGCTCGCGCTGCCTCTGTCGATCATAGCGGGGCTGATCGTCGTTCGGAGTCTGTTTCAGTACTGGCAGAACGCGGTCAGTCACCATACCGCGAACATCGTCAAGATCAGGCTGCGTCACGAGGTCTATGAACATGCGTTGAGGCTCGGCCCGGGGTACTTCGATCGAAATCGGACCGGTGACGTGGTGCTCACGCTGGTCGAGGGCGTCGAGCGCCTGGAGACGTTCTTCGGTCAGTACCTGTCACAGATCATCGTGTCGGCGATCGCGCCGGTTGCGATCTTCGTGTACATGGTGACGCTGGACGTCTATATCGCGCTCATCTTTCTCGCGTTCGCGTTTCTCACTCTCGCCGTGCCAGCCATGTTCTACACGTGGAACCGTGACAGCAGCTTCAGGCGACGGCGGTCTTACGGTGAACTTGGCGCGGACTTCCTGGACAGCGTTCAGGGTCTCGCGACGCTCAAGTCTTTCGGACAGAGCGCGAGCAGGGGAAGGGCGCTGGCGGCGCACGCTCAACAGCTGTACAGGAGCACGATGGGCGTCGTCGCCGCCAACGGAGCGACGAGCGGTGCGTCCATATTCTTCATGGCGACGGGAGCAGCCGTCGCGCTGGCAGTCGGAGCGGTTCGAGTCAGCAACGGAGACATGGAGCTGCGCCCGCTGCTGATCGTGCTCATGCTGGGCGTGGAGGTGTTCAGGCCAATGCGCGAGCTGACCAACCTCTACCACCAGGGTATGACCGTGCTCTCTTCATCGCAGAGCGTGTTCGAGATCATGGATGAGCCGGTAACGATAGTCGAGTCTGAAGCGGCAGTGGAGCGGGCAGTACCCGAGATCAGGCCGGAAGTCTCTTTCGAGGAAGTGACGTTCGGGTACGATGGCGGGCACAGACCTGCGCTTCATGACGTGTCTTTCGATCTGCGCGAGGGCGAGACGCTTGGCGTGGTTGGAGCTAGCGGCGCGGGGAAATCGACGCTTGTGTGGCTGATGTACAGGTTCTACGATCCGCAGGCGGGATCGATCAGGCTTGGCGGCCATCACCTGCGCGAACTGCCACTCAGTGTGGTCAGAGACAACATATCGGTCGTGACGCAGGACACGTACCTGTTCCACGGAACGGTGGCTGATAATCTTCGCTTCGGTAAGCCGGATGCAACTCAGCGTGAACTCGAAGAAGCCGCTCGCGCCGCGAATGCCCACGAGTTCATTTCGCATCTGCCGAATGGTTACGACACGGTGGTCGGCGAGAGGGCAGTCCGGCTGTCGGGAGGTCAGCGACAAAGGCTTGCAATCGCGAGAGCTTTGCTGAAGGACGCTCCGATCCTGCTCCTGGACGAGGCGCTGTCCAGCGTGGATGCCGAGAACGAGTCCGTCATCCAGGCAGCGCTCGACCGGCTCATGGAGAACAGGACTACGCTCGTTATCGCTCACCGACTGTCGAGCGTCATCAACGCAGACCGCATACTGGTCTTGGACGAAGGCCGCGCCGTTGAGATCGGGACTCACTCCGAGCTAATGGCCGCGGACGGCGCCTATGCTGGACTGATGCGCCAGCAGACCGAGGTGGGCGTCGGAGAAGTCGTCACCGCGGACAGACATTTGGCGCGTCCCAATGTGTCTTCAGAACATATGCCGGACATCTCGCATCTGGCTGCGGGTCATGGCCACCATCATCCACCGCCTTCAGTGGCCTCGGATGACCAAAATGGAGTCAACGTCCGATCACTGAACGTGTGGATACGGCTGTTCGGTCTGGTACGACCGGTGAAGTTCCAGTTCCTGGTCACGCTCGCGCTCGGAATCCTACATCACGGCTCGGTAATCGTGCTGGGCGCGCTCAGCGCGCTGCTGGTGGGCGCGGTTTTCAGTGACGAGCC
>JAAXHZ010000306.1 GCA_012270625.1 Dehalococcoidia bacterium
GAAGAGAAGATGGCGCTGTTCTGGCATCACGTATTCGCTACATCTGTGGGTAAGAGCGAGCATGGGCCTTCGTCCAAGGCCCAGATCGACCTGTTCCGCCGGAACGGGGTCGCTAATATGCGCAACATTCTTGTGGACCTCGCCAAGGACCCCGCGATGATTCACTGGCTGGACAACTCTGAGAATCACAGAGACCAGCCCAACGAAAACTGGGGTCGCGAGCTGCTAGAGCTGTTCTCCATGGGTGTGGGCAACTACACCGAGCAGGACATCAAGATGGCGTCGCGCGCGTTCACCGGCTGGACTTTCATACAGCCAATCCCTCTCGACCCATATGGTCGCTACCCATCCGAGTTTATCTACAGGGAAGACGACCATGACGCTAGTGAGAAGACATTCCTTGGCCGCACGGGCAGGTTCGATGGCGAGGACATCATCGACATCATAGTGGAGCAGCCCGCAACGGCCAGGTTCATATCCAGACATCTGTACAACTTCTTCGTGGCCGATGAGCCCCAAGTGCCGTCATGGAATGACGTGCCGCCACGCGATTCTGAGGCGATCGACTCACTCTGCGACGCATACTTCGAGTCTGATGGAGACATCAGGCCCATGCTGCGCGTGCTCTTCAACTCCGACTTCTTCAAGAATGCTCGGTTCGCGAAGGTGAAGAGTCCCGCCGAGCTGGTTGCCGGCACCATAAAACTTGCCGGCACTCACTCATTCCCTGAGCCATCGCTTCATGCCGCGCCAGCGGCTGCCGGCCTGATGGGGCAGCACCTCATGACTCCTCCAACAGTGGAGGGGTGGCACACCGGTCGAGAGTGGATAGACTGCGGCACGCTGGCAGAGCGGGTCAACTTTGCGGTTAACGAGCTTGGCGACCGGTCACTGCCCGGAATTAGAGCGATCGCAGACAGGCTTGCGTCGGAAGAGAGGCCGCTCAGCCCCGACGAATTCGTCGATCACACACTCGACCTTGTGGGCCCCATGACCGTGGAAAGCCACACGAGAGAGGCGTTACTGGACTACGCGACTTTCGGTGGCGACCTGCGCTTCGACTCCGATTCGGCCCGGGAAGAAAGCTCGGCCAGAGTAGCCCGGATGGTCCAGTTAATAGTGGCATCGGTCGAATATCAGTTCGGTTAGTCCGAACGGGAAGGATCCAGCAATGGACGTAAACGGCAAGCCCACTGTCTTCGTAGTGGTTCAGCTCAACGGCGGCAACGACTTCATGAACACTGTGATCCCATACGGAAACGACATCTATTATGACTCCAGGCCCGTGATACGCATCCCCCAGGAGCAGATCCTTCCTATCGACGACTACCTGGGTTTCAACCCTAACTTCGCTCCGGTGAAGGAGCTGTACGACGAGGGCAGAGTGGCGATAGTGCAGGGGGTTGGCTATCCCAACTCCAGCCGTTCCCACTTCAGGGGCACTGACATATGGCATACGGCCGAGCCTGACAGGATCGGCACCGAGGGGTGGCTGGGTCAGGTCGTCCAGGAGATGGACCCGCAGAAAGAAAACCCCCTGACGTGTGTGAACATAGGCCGTGGACTGCCGCGCGCCATGAGCAAGCCGGGAGTGCCCATAACCTCGGTCGGCGATCTTGACAACTACGGTGTCATGAGCGGCATCACCGCCGAGGCCGAGCGCAGACAGGCGCTTGAGATATTCGAGAAGATGTATGGCCCGGCTGTGGGTACGGGGCCGGTGAGAGAGTACGTGGCTCAGACCGGAATGGACGTGCTCAGGGGAGCCGACGTCCTCAAGAAGGCGCCTGAGATCTACTCATCCACGGTCGAGTATGCCAACAACCCCATCGCCAACTCTCTCAGGGATGCCGCGCGGGTGCACCTGGCCGATCTGGGCACGAGGATCATCTACACGCAGCATGGCGGTTACGACACCCACGCAAACGAAGTGCCCAATCACCCAAGGCTATTGACCGAGCTCTCAGGGGCGATCATGGACTTCTTCCAGGACCTGAGAGATCATAACGCCTCCGAGAACGTGGTAATGCTGGTGTTCACCGAGTTCGGCAGGCGCATCAGAGACAATGGCAGCGG
>JAAXHZ010000307.1 GCA_012270625.1 Dehalococcoidia bacterium
TCCCTCGCGTTCGCATCTCTCGGTGCGTGGGAAGAGTACTGGGACGCCGCGATATGGTACAACATCGTATATTCCGACACCTCACTCACAGAAAGAATTGTGACGCCGCTGCGCTTAGTGAGGTACATGTTGCCGGTGGCGCCGCTGATTGGGACGGGGTGGGGTAGGGGGGTCTGGTGTTACCGGAACAGGAAGCGGGGGGGGGGGGGGGATTTCAAGCGCATTTGCTATTCGTGCTGATTCTGGGTCCGGTCGAAGTCGCTCTAGCTATGTTGTCAGGCCGGGGGTTTCATTACTACTATATGGCCCTGCTGCCGGTAAGCGCACTTTACCTGGGGTTCCTGGTTTGGCTGCTATCCACTGAGAAACTCGTCGCCCCAGCGCTTCTGTCATTCATACTTCTATACACCACTGTGAACTACAACACGGATATCTATAGCAAAGCCAGAGACATCGTTAGGACGATAAGAGGCACGGAGGAAACCTATAGTGCCATTGACTTGAAGCGCAGAACGATTGCCCGTGATCGCAGCAGGGAGCTACATCTGGTTGAGACGGTCAAGCACAATTCCCGCTCAAACGACACTATCCTGGTATGGGGCAACCTAGTACGGATCTACCTGCTCGCTGAGCGCGACTCTCCTACACGATTCTCTTACCAGACCCCTCTCGTCGAGTCAGACTACGCTGAGAAAAGTGATTTTGATGAGTTCATTTCCGAGGTTAAGAATGCCCGGCCGGCGGTGATAATCGACACACGGCACTCCCGTTTGCCTCCACTGGATGAAGAGAGTCGGAGGGATTGGCAGCCTCCAAGGAGATACCTGCACGATCCAGCAGTGTTTCAGGACCTCTTCGATTTCTTAGAAACCGAGTACAGATTGATAGAAGAGATCGACAGATTCAGGGTGTACGCGATAAACAGGGTGGAGTGAAAGCGCAGGGTTAGGCGAGACACTCCTCAAGAAGCAGCCGGACTGAGAATCTGCCGCATCATCTCTTGGTTGAACTCGGCAAGCTCGTTGACCAGGTCAAGCAGAGGCTCCTCCCAGCTCCCGCTGAGCATCCCGAGATCGAGGCGTATCTGGGTGTTCCCGATATCCGCGGCCTTCGGAAGTCTTCGACGCAGCGCGTTCCGCGCCCCACCCACCTCGTGCTTCATTCTGAGGACGATTCGATCTCCCTCCCTACTTATCGACTCGACCGCCGCCCTCTTTCCCGCCAGCCTGAGCTTCGCCGAGTAGAGAAGCGCATGGGCCTGCCACGGCAGAGGCCCGAACCTGTCTCGCAATTCGTCCTCCATGGCATCGATTGCCGATGGCTCTTCGAGAGCGATGATCCGCTGGTACAGTCCCATGCGCGTCCGCAGATCGGTAACGTAGTCTGCCGGAAGGCTTGCGGGGATTTCTAGGGTGAGACCCACACCCGGGTCTGGCTGGAGAGCGTCTGAGACTGTGTCGTCTGCGCGCTCACGAACTACGTCGGCCATCTCTTCGGGCGTGAGACCCGTTAGATCGCCTGACTCGCGCCTTGCGCGAAGATCTTCGACCGCTTGCGAGAGCATCCGCGTGTACAGGTCGAACCCGACGGCGTGGATGTGCCCGCTCTGCTCAGCGCCAAGGATGTTGCCTGCTCCTCGGATTTCAAGGTCCTTCATGGCAATTCTGAATCCCGCGCCCAGCTCAGTCGCAGCCAACATCGCCTTGAGACGGCGCTCGGCAGTCTCATTCAGCGCCTGGGAACGCGGGATCATCAGGTAGGCATAAGCGCGCCGACTGCTGCGCCCCACCCTTCCCCTGATCTGGTAAAGCTGCGCCAGTCCAAAAGAGTCCGCCCGGTTGACGATCAGCGTGTTCACGTTGGGTATGTCCAGGCCCGACTCGATGATCGTCGTACACACGAGAACGTCTGACTCGCCAGCGGCAAACGAACTCATGGCGCGTTCGAGTTCGCCCTCGGCCATCTGACCGTGAGCAACCCCTACTCGAGCCTCTGGGACTATCCGGCGTATGTAGTCGGCCATGTAGGCTATGTTGTACACGCGGTTGTGGAGGAAGTACACCTGGCCCTGTCGGTCAAGCTCCCTGAGGATAGCCTCCCGGATCAGCTCGTCGCTGAACTCGGAAACGTAGGTCTTGATGGGCAGACGCTCCTCAGGCGGCGTCTCGATCGTGCTCATGTCGCGCACACCGGCAAGGGACATGTGCAGTGTCCGGGGGATGGGAGTGGCGGTCAGCGTTAGAACATCGACCTCTTGCCGCATCTGCTTGAGCCGCTCCTTGTGTCCAACTCCAAACCGCTGTTCTTCATCTACGATAACCAGACCCAAGTCCTTGAACCTGACGTCCTTCTGGATCAGGCGATGTGTGCCTATGCAGATGTCTATACTGCCCGATGCCAGTCTTGCAACGATGTCACGCTGTTCCGCTCTGGTCCTGAACCGACTCAGCACTTCAACTGTGACTGGATACGGACTCAGCCGCTGGGCGAATGTCACGTAGTGCTGCTG
>JAAXHZ010000308.1 GCA_012270625.1 Dehalococcoidia bacterium
CTGTCAAAAGGGTCCGAACAGGGAACCGTCAGTTTCCGGCCCAACGCCGAAGGCGACTTAGACGTGATAGTCACCGATCCGCCGGGTGATATAGACAATGCAGTTATGAAACTGCCTGCCGTCAGCATCAGGCACTTAGCATCCATAGTCGTCAGCCTGGATGCCGAGACGTTCACAGGTCCCAAGGGCGCGACGTACAGATTCACTGACCGCAGTCCCAACAGCGAATCTAGCACGCTGCGGCTGCACATCGAGTACGAGCCGGATGATCCAGCGTCTCCCAATATTACGGGGGCAGAGATCCATGCCGGAGAGGAGTCGGTTCAAATGGTAGGAGCCGACGCAGTCTTTCATGCCTCAAATGGGTTCAAGTTCGGTCGTCTGGTCTTCCCTATCGAGGCTAGGGCGTTGATGGAGCGCGACGACGCGGAGTTGGTGATAACCTCATACCGCGAGAATGTGAGAGGCAGCATTGCAATGCCTGCCGGCCTCGTGGTCGCAGACGACCGGCTTGCCACCTCGACCTCTCACCAGGGGGCACACTGATGTCAACGACTAACCAGCCCCGACGAGTGTCCTCGTTCACAGCGTCCGCCATCCTGGTGGGGATAATCGCTCTATCCGGATGCGGGCTATGGCCTGGCGGCTCGGACGCTCCCTCCGACCCGATCGAGTTTGCAGTCCACCTCACGGATTTGGGAAGAGACGGAGACTGGGAGGAGATGAGAAACCTGATGGTCGATGAGTTTCACGACTTCGATCTTGAAGCACTCGAGTTCGCCGTTGGGTTCCAGTCCATATCGCCTTCGCATATCCCGAATTGGCCGGACTGGGACTCCCCGGACAGTTGGAGCGTGCAGCCATTTGGCGAAGCCACCATCGTCCGGGTGAGGGAAGCTCCTATGTTCGCCCTCACGTTGCGTTCATCCAGCGACGGCAGTCTGAAGTTCGACCCTGGGCCGAACGCGTACCAATGGGCATACTGGCTCGACAGTCAGTATGCGCGCGGCCTCGACTGGGACGATCTCGACTACCCGTCAGTGCGAGGACTGCACGCCGACATGAATCCAAGTCCAAGCAAACTCCCCAGATTCTTCTTGGGAAGGAACCTCAGTTATGATGTCGAGAGCGTCCGCAAAGCTGGGACTCACGTCGAGGTGACTACACGGTTTGAAATAGGCAGGGGGCTTTCTGGAAGGCTCGCGACCAATGATATCCGGTGGCGCACGGATACCGCCGAGGGGCAGGCTGAACTGTTGTGGACGATTGCGGAACTGGAGAAAGAATCTGGCGGCGACTCATGGCTCCAGCTGTTCACCAATCTGTCGGAACAAGGCACTGCCCCATATCTCTTTACTATTGGTCTGGACAACGTACCGACAGATGATGAGATCACGGTAGAGTTCAGCAATCTCGCCATTGGCGACACCGTGCTGGCCCTGGCCCTGACCATACCTCTGAGCAACGTTCCCGCTTCTCCCGATCCTTGACGCTGGGCGTCGTCGAACATAACATCGGGAATAACCACAGGCGGAGGTGGATCACCATGTTGGACACGATTGTTACAGGCGGACAGGTTGTGACTCCCCAGGGGGTGACGGAGGCGGATATTGCCATTGCGGACGGCAGGATCGCGGCGCTGGCGCGTCCGGGTGTGCTTTCGACGGAGGCGACCCAGATCATCGACGCATCGGGCATGATCGTTCTGCCGGGCGGCATCGAGCCTCATACACACATCGGCATACCAGTGCCTGAGCAGTGGGCCGGTCGGCCCGAGGTGTTTACACAGCCTCCGGAGGCGGCCACACGCGCAGCGGCATTCGGCGGCGTCACGACGCTGCTCGACTTCGCGGGAACACTTCCCGTCACGCCGGACGATCCCGTTTCGCCGGACCCGATCATGCGACAGATGGAGTCTCGGAGACAGGCATTCACCGGTCACAGCTACATCGACTTCGCCTATCACTACATCCTGGCGGGCGCGGTGAGTCCGCAGACCGTCGGGGAGATCGGCGAAGCGATCCAGGCTGGTCAGGCTAGCTTCAAGATATTTACGACGTTCGGGGGGCGTGTACCCTACGGACATCTCCAGGCCATCTTCAATGAAGTGTCAAAGCATGGCGGCATCATGGCAGTCCACGCCGAGGACGACGACATGGTGACGTACATGGAGGAGAAGCTGAAGCGGGAAGGAAGAGATCAGGGACACAACCTGCACCTGGTCCACAGCAACATCTCTGAGGACGTATCCTTCCGCAAGGTCATCAGGATGGCAGAGCACGCTGAGGTCGGGATCTACTTCGTCCACGTAACCGCCAAAGAGGGCGTGACGGCAATCGGCGAGGCCAGAGAGCGTGGTCAGCCGGTGTACGGTGAGGCGCTGCACAACTACCTGGAGTTCACCTGCGACGACTACAAGAAGCCCAACGGCACCAAGATACACACGTATCCAGCCATCAAGTACGCCTCGGACCGGGACGCGCTGCAGCTTGGGCTGATGGACGGTCGCGTATCGACCACGGCCACCGACGAGTACACGACGTACAAGGACATCAAATTCTGGGGTCAGACGATAGAGTCTGTGTGCGGCGGTCATAACGGCATCGAGACACGGCTGCCGGTGGCGTTCACGAAGTTCGTGTCACAGGGCGGCATGTCGCTGTCCCACTTTGCAGACATAACCTCGACCAACGCGGCGAAGATCCTGGGTCTGTACCCACGGAAGGGCGTCATCGCTCCTGGCAGCGACGCCGATCTGGTGTTCATAGACCCGAGCGTTCGCAAGACACTCACGCTCGACGACCTGCACTCCGACTCCGACTACAGCATCTGGGAGGGGTTCGAGTGCGAGGGGTATCCTGTGAAGACGATGCTCAGGGGCAAGGTGATCGTGGAGGACGGGAATCTGATAGGCAGCTCGTCTGACGGCGAGTGGCTGCCGCGCAAGGTGTCACCTGAGACGCTGGCGAGGCCGGTGGTGTAAGGGAATAGAACTAAATTCAGGGTTCCTCCACTCTTGCGAATCTTGTTTTTCATGCCTTTATCATGCTATCGTCATGACATGGCTAACCTACAGGTAAAGAACATTCCTGATGCACTCCATGAACGCTTGCGTCGTCATGCGCTCGAAAACGGCTGCACCATGAGCTCGGTGGTGCTGACTGCTTTGGAGCGTGAGCTGGCAAGGTTGGACTGGCAGAAGCGTTTTGCCAAACACCCTACAACAGACCTCGGCGTGGATGCGGCAACCCTTCTGGCCGAAGAACGGGCCCTGCGCGAATTAGAGACGTAGTGGCTGGATACGTAGTTGATGCATCGGTCGCGGTCGAGTATCTTCTGAAAACCCCACTCGGCTTGACACTGGCTGACACTCTCGAGAACGCATCGCTAGTTGCCCCAGAGTTGATCGACGCTGAAGTGCTGTCTGTCTTGCGACGGGGTGTGCTGCGTGGTGTGCTAGAGGAAACGCGGGCAAGGATCGTCGTAGAGAGTCTGGCCCACTGGCCAGCGCACCGCGTTTCCCATAGGGACCTGGCCCCAATCGCGTGGCAGTACCACCGCAACATCAGCGCTTATGACGCCTTCTACGTCGCTGCCGCTCGCGGTTATGGCCTATCCCTGCTGACTACCGATGGGCGACTTGCGAGGGCGCCGAATCTCGGTATCGTGGTTCAAACCGTCCGCATGGGCTGACACTCGACGATCTGCACGCCGACTCCGACTACAGCATCTGGGAGGGGTTCGAGTGCGATGGGTACCCGGTGAAGACTATGCTGAGGGGGTGTTATCATACCGACCTCACATGAAGAGATGGCATCCCGCGTCGTAGATGCCGTTATGCCGGGGCACAGGCTGGTGTCGGTGACCCCAGCGTATGCCGCGTTCACGAACTCGGTGCAGGTGCTGGATACGCTGTCGCCAGCGGGCAGCAGGCTGCGGCTCGTCGTGAAACGAATGACCGACGACCCCGATCCCGAACGCGCCGCCGCCGACTTTCACGGACTGCGGATCGCTCGGAAACACGGTATCCCCGCTCCCGAGCCGGTGCTGCTCGACACCACCGGGGAGCTGCTTGGCGTGCCGGGGATCGTCACGACGCTCGCGGAAGGGACTCAGAACGCCAATCCGAGCGATCCGAAGGCATGGGCACAGGACATAGCGGAGCTGCTGCTCAGAATCCACGACGTCAGGCTCGATGCGTATGACCGTCGCCACATATACGACGGCAACGAGCTCGCCCTGTACTTCCTGTCAGGCGAGTATCCGGAGCGCATGGCGGGACACCCGCTATCGGATACGATCTACGACGCCATTCGAGAGCTGCGCGGCTCGTTGGTCGCGGACCGCCCGGTGTTTCTCCACATGGACTTCTGGCCCGGAAATATACTGTGGCTCGACGATCGTATCTCGGCCGTGGTGGACTGGGATGCGTCTGGCTATGGCGACCCGGCGATCGACGTGGGTTACTTCAGGATGGACGCTTACCTGCGCGGCATCAAGGAAGCGGCGCAGCCTTTCCTTGAGTACTACGAGGCGTCGTCAGGGCCTGTTCGGAATCTCGGCTACTGGGAGCTCGCCAGGGCCGCGGCTCCGCTGCCTGACCCGGCTGCGTGGATACCTGAGCCCGGCGATCTGGGCGACCTCGTGGTCCCTGTCGAGAGGGCGCACACCGACTACTACGAGTTTGTGCATGACGCGCTGCGTCGGGCGTATGCGGGGAGATGAGGAAACGGTCCTAGCTGGTAGATGGGAGTTCCGCTCCCTCATCCAGTAGGGGACAAGCTCCGAGTGCGATGAGTCGGATGGTGGCTGCCGTCATGCCGACCGCTCCTGTCTAACTTGTACCCCGTCGCGCATGGTCACAAGCTCGCGTCTGTGGCCCCGACGAATGGGAGTTCATCGACTTAGCGCAGGCGGTGAACGCCGTTTCCCTTGCGGCCAGGACATTGCGGCTTGACAGCGATCAGTTCAACCTAATACATTATAATGATATGTACTATCAGTAGTATCGCTTATCGTGAGTTACTGTAAGCCGATTAACTGATGAATATATTGATACTAACTTGCATTAAATAGGAGAGGAATTCTGACAATGGCATCAAGAAGAGCTTGGGTTTTCTCGCTAGTCCTTTTGACCCTCTTTACGGTTCTGGCCGCTTGCGGCGAAGACGTAGTAGAAGTACCCGTCGAGAAGGTCGTTGAGATCGAGGTACCCGTCGAGAGGGTCGTTGAG
>JAAXHZ010000309.1 GCA_012270625.1 Dehalococcoidia bacterium
ATCTTGGTCGGTTGACGCCTTCATCTGGCCGATGAGGGCGAGATTTCGCTTTCTGAAATGCGAGCGCTCTGTACCTGAAAGGCGCACTACCAAACTCCTCGCACTCGGTTCATGTTGTCCATTCGATCCTCACTCAAGGCTGATTATACTACGTTTAGACGACTGTCACCTCTCGGGCCTCCGGCTTCAGCTGCCTCCCTAGCGTTGCCAGCATCTCTGTGCCGCGGCCTTCGATCGGCCCGGTGTCGATTATCAGCACTCTGTCTTCCTTGAGGTTGATGATCTCGGTGAGCGCCTCTTCGAGCAGCACGCGCTCCTTGCGCGACAGGTCGCAGGAGAACACGGAGTACTGCACTGGCTCCCCGAAGCCGTTCATCTTCTTGAACGTCCGTCTGAGTCGTTTGGCGTCGCTCACGTCGTAGGCGACTATGAATCGGTTACGCATCCGCTGCCTCGCGATGCTTCGATGGGGCTCTGACCTCTGGTCAGGGAGACTGCTACCTTGTGGTAAACGCCGGGTATCTTTTCAGCTCGCCGAGAATGTGGCGTCCGAGCAGCCTCGCCTGCACCTCCATGATCCTGCGATAGCTGATGGAGTATCCGAACAGCGGATGTCTGATGAGGGTGTCCATCCTGCGCTCGAATGCCCTTATCACTGCCTTACGGCCATCCTGAGTGAGAGACACAGCCCCCGATCTTGTTATGAAGTCCGGACCCTTCAGCTCGGAGTTGTTGAACAGCGTCAGCGCGGCGGAGTCGGCCAATATGGGGCGGAACTCCTCGGCCAGGTCCAGCGCCAGCGCGGGCTTGCCGTACTTTGGCTGGTGGTAGAAGCCCATGTATGGATCGAACCCGACCGAGATAGCTGAGACGAGGGCCTGTTTGATTAGCATAGAGTACAGGAAGGAGAGGACCGCATTGACCGGGTCCCTGGGAGGTCGGCGGCTGCGGACTCTGAAGTCGAATTCAGACTCCTCAGAGTGAATCAACGCGCCGAAGTTGGCGAAATAGACGCTGGCGGCTGCGCCCTCGAGTCCGAGCAGCGTCTGCAGCGAGTCGGCCTTGCGCGCGTTCCGAGACAGCCGAGCGATCTCCTCCAGCGCCGCCGGGGGCGCTTCCGGGTGGTTCCTGCGCAGCATCACGCGGCTGTTTCGCAGCTTGGCGATCACCAGCTCTCTGGCGATGGACAGCGATCTGGTCTTATCGCCGGCGACGGCGAACTGGTTCATCCTCAGCTCGACGTTCTTGTGTCCTATGCCCTGGGTGACGCCTTTCAGCCATCCGCCGTATGTGAAGTGGCAGATGGGTATGTTGCGGTCGAGCATCTCCCGCGTCGCCTGGGCGGTGACCTGCGCGTTGCCGAAGATCGAGAGGTTGGAGACGTCGAGCAGCCTTGTGCTGGCTACCTTCTCTCCTCTGACGCGCACTGTGAGATTGTCGCCGGACTTGCCGACGACTCCGCCCTGGGCCTGTACGTACATGGGCAGCGCGTCGTCTCGCGCCGGCGCCATTCGTCGGACGTCGTCGGGTTTGACAACGTAGTGGCTGCCGTTTAGGAAAGTCACCTCGTCGGGCAGGCAGATGCCGACGAGCGAGCACCTGGGGCACTTGGGGCTGTCTTCGAGCGGCGGAGGCATCTCGCCGCCTGCGGCCATCAGGCGCACGCCGTCCAGAAGCTCCAGGGTGCGACTCACAAGGTCGTCGTCGAACGGGACTCGCACTCTTCGCCTGGACTTCACGAAGTAGATGACGCCTTCGTCGCACTCGTACCCGTGCGCTCTCAGCAGCAGGCCCTGTACACAGAGCTGCACGCGCTCGGGCTCGTATGCGCCCTCGGGAACGTTGGGGACAGCGCCGCGCTTGTAGTCCACAGGAGTCGCGTGGCTGCCGTCGGCCTCGACGAGATCGATTCGGGCGATGGCCCCAAGCTCTTCGTCCGATAGTAGAACGGACCGCGCATGGATTACGGTCGGCTCTGCGGAGTCCGCGTCGGGCAGGTCTCCCGACGGACGGTCCACGCGCCGGTGCTGGAAGCGACCGTCGAGCGTGTCTTCGCTGTGCTCGAACTCGCCCTGCACCCACTCCAGGTACGACAGCCTGGGACAGTACGCGAACTCGTTGAGCATCCTGGCTGGGACCAGCTCGGTCGGAGCGCTGGGTTGAGGAATTGGTGACGTCGCCTTCAATGGGGCCTCCATGTCGCCGGGTCTTCTTTACATAAAGACTATTCCGACGACGTGGAGGGAATTCGACAGGGATGCAAGGGGTTTTGGGGTGTGTATTTGGCTGTTAAGGTGCGGGGGGAGGGGCTAGGGTGCCGGAACGAACAGTCCAAGGCCGTAGTGGCAGGCGAAGCCGAGGGCTATGGGGCCACTGACTGCCTCGGAGAACTCGATGGTGAAGTTGTACGCGCGGCCGCCGTTGGAGCCGCCGCCTCGTCTGTGTGTGAAGAAGTCGAAGGGCCGAGTGCCGCTGGAACGGATCTCCATCATAGGCGCGATTGGCTCTTTCGTGTCGGTCTCCAGATCGACGTTTTCCAGACGATGGCTGTCGTCTGACCAGCGCAGGGAGACTTCACGTCTGAGCTGCTCTTCAGGGCTGTCCACCACGCGCTTTTGTCCCTTTGATCCCCGGAACTTGATGTGGCGGGTGAGAACGTAGGGAGTGAGAGAACGCCAGCATCTGGAGCTATCGAACAGCGGCGACACGCCGTAGAAGTCAGCTGCTAAGCCGTGGGACAAGTAGGCTAGTTGAAGCGCGTCATCACGCCTGTTGGGAAGCCACATCCTTCCCATAGACACTATGGCCTCGAACTCCTTATCGTTGAGGCCGCTAGGCGCCCAGACGGTGAGATGATCCAGTTTGCCGTCGCCATCTTCGTCGGTGGGCAGGTAGAAGGCGTGTCGATGTCCCACCAGTGGACGTCCTGCTGCGTCCTTGCCGGATAAGGTCGGCGATACTTCCTTGTCGTTTTGCCAGCCATACCGTGACATCGCACGGGTTCGCGCGACTTCTCCCCAGCGAAGGGTGTCTTTGACCATAGGCAGCACTTTGCCAGACAGCGCGAACCAGACTATCTGGGCATCGGCCCCATTCGGACGACGTTCGGGGCGGTGAGTGCGGAACTCGGTGAACGAGTCCGCCTTGCGGGTGTACAGCCACCACTGAGCGGCTTCTGGATCGATCCGCCCTGCGCGCCTGAGATCGGAAGTTTCGATCACCAGGTCTTCAAGTCGGATTGGCGTGCGCGGCACGAGTGTACGGACCGTTTCGACATCTCCGTTTGGGAGCGCGCCGGATTCCAGCGGCGCAGAGTTGGGTTCGGGAGGGTTCAAGCATATACGAGCATCCACCCACGACTCAGCGCGTCCTAGGTAGGGCATGTTTCGGAGTATAGAGTACAGGTCTTCGGTCTGCCGCTGACCCAACTCCACGTTATTCCACATAGCCACTACAGGCTTGGATGGCTGTATCGCCACGAACGAGTCTATGACGAGCGTGGTCCGTTCTCGTCTGCCTTCGTTATAGGGCATGTAGTGTCTGGTGTGACCTGTGGAAGCTGGCGGCAGGCTATAGTTTGGACGCTCGGATGCCAGCGCTTCGAGAATCGGAAGCACGCGGTTATCGGGGATGTCAGGCAGAGTGCGTTTCCAAGTGGCGACGATTGCACGGAGAATCCGCCACGGGGACGGGGGCCACTCCAGTACACCCTCGTTAACGTGTCTGCCCCACTGCGTCGCGTGGTAACGGTTGGCTGTGAACTCAAACTGGATTGCCAGCATGTCCGTCTAGCTCCTGTTGAACGTTAGCTCTGTGACCGCAGGGTTAGCGAACAGTCCCTCGGACGCACATGCTTCGATCAGCGTCGGGAGGTCAGCTTCGAGTTCCGTTCCCGATGGCACGCTGAACGAATCTTTCGGTCTCGTCACTTCCAGATCTCCAACTACATCCAGATCGCACGCGGTGCGGAGGCGCAGACCGGTCTCCAGGAACTTCCTGATCTTCCACAGCGCTAGAGTTATCAGAAATCGCTCGGCGTTTTCGCCGAGACCGTAGGCCCTGATCTGTGCCATGTCCAGATTGAAGTATGCGGTGATGCGGTCGGCAGTGTACTCGGTGCGGTGGAACGGGACGTTGCCGAAGCCTTCCGCTGCTCCAACACTGAGTCCTATCTCTCTCAGTGCCGCTGGTGAAGGCGCTATCCTATCGTTCTTGACGCCGCCACTGTCAGCGACGTTCACATCGCGAGCTTCTATGAATCCAGACAGGCACCGCTGTAGTCGAGCCACTCCCGCAAGCTTTTCCAGAAACACTCCGTGCAACACTGAGCCGGGGTCGAATCGGAATGCTGCGCGTGCAAGGCTCGGACGGTTGAACACCCCCGCGGCCGATTCCTTCTCAGGCAGACTCGCTTTGGCTCGAAACCGTGTTGGAAAGTCAGCATCCCGCATGATGTACGGAGAGTTGAGACGGTGCGCCTCTAGTATGGAGTTGGTCTTATCTCCACTGTCCCACAGATTTACTGAGATATAGGGCATTCCGCTCAGAGCTCGGTGGAGTGATCCTGTCGCCTCGTCCCAGCACACGGATTCCAGACGATTGGCCATGGACTGTGCGGATTCTACGAGTACGATCTGGGTCGGCTGCCCACTGGAGCTTGGCGCATCGTAGGCCGCGGCTCCCAGGTCGGGAAAGCCGGTGGGTTGAAAACGAGTGCCCTGTACAGGTCTCAACTCCGCCTCCATCAGGAGTCTGGGGTGGTCGGTCAACTGCTGCAAATCGATCGTCATGGTATGCAAACCTCCATTTTGTCTGTTTCTAATTCCCTGTCTGTTCAACCAATTACGACTCGGATTCAGGTTCTACGAGCGCGCGCTGCGCTAGCGCCTTGTTTGCAGTTTCATCCAATGGGAACAGCAACGCGGCGGCGAGGCGACGGGCGGCTTGCGAACCATCAGGTATTCCTGGGTTATCGGAAATGGGTTGCAGGCCTGACGACTTGAGCCTCTGGTACGCTACTTGGTAGGCGTCGTTGACTCTGCCAGCACGGAGGAGAGCTAACATCCTCGGCTCATGCCAGACGTCGGTATCGGCCCCGAACTCCGGGCACTTGAATTTACGCGGCAGCAGAGTCAGTTTCATCACAGAGTATGCAGCCGGTAGGCCGAACGGAGCGTTGAACTGTGATCGCTGTCCAGAGTCTCGGCCACTCTGGCGTTGTGTGTGGCGTATAGACGAGAGTGGCAGAGCGAGGTCTGCTATGCGCTGGTAATCTACGTCGCCGTTCAGGAACGCAACGATGTCAACCAGCTGCGCCGAGTATTGTGAGTCGAGGGGAGGATGCTGCATACCCTCGGTTCGACGACCGTCGAGACATCGGCGAGTCAGCACGGCCAGCATGCTGGACAGCGGGTTGCCTGCCGTCCACACGAACGACCTGTTGGTGTCATCCCACTCTGCGCGCCCGTGTGCTCTCACTGGCTCCAGGTTCTCCCGAACTGCGCCGACTCTTACTTGGCCGTCACTAGTTCCCTGAAGAATCGACGCGAGAGAGCGTGCAAGACGGAACTCCGCAGAGTTGTCGTTTGCATGGGTAAGCCAGCCCCATGAAAGCTGATCGAGCGGTCGTGTGCTGGCCCGAATGCTGGATTTTGCCAGCCATCGCTCAGTGCGTCCGACCTCGATTAGGACGTTCTGCAAGTCTCGTGGCTGACCCCGTTGGCAGAACTCGATGATGGCGTCGTCGATGCGGCGGAGAGCGTTGTGCGCAGACGATTGACGCCGCAGTCTATCGGTCCACTGGTCCAGGTCGAACAGCACATTGGCGCGATCCACTGTGGTGGCGTCCCGTCGGACCCGGAATCGACCGAGGGGAGCTGCCAGATATGCAAGCCCATTTCTGACTAAGAAGCCGTATCTGTGGAACTGGGAAACTCCGCGCTCGGCACCCAACCCTGCGACCGCGCGCGCGAAGTCCGTTCCGGTCCCCGCCTGCTGTCGTCCAAGTTGGGCTCGGCCCTCGGATACGAGGTGGCTGAGTTCTCGAAGGCTAGTAGGACTATCCCACACTGGCGCCCAGAACTCGGCCCTGGACGAGTCGCCGTACTCGGAGTCAGCGGCTGTGCCATAACCCCCTGCGGAGTTATCTACTGTGAATGGGAATACGGCCCTTGTCCGAGACTGAGGCGACAGTCGTCGGGCGGCAGCGCCCGCAAACAGCAATGCTCCTTCGAACATCAGAACGTAGTCCCAAGGGTTCGTCAACCTGTCACCTTGGAAACCCACATCCGCGTTTGGGGCTTTGACGCTGCTGGGATTGAAGAATCCAGTTGACTGTCCCTTTTTCAGGAGAGGTGAGCCTTCATCAAACAATGCCGCTTTCAACTGCTCTTTGGCGATAGATTCTCCATTGCGTCGATCATTGAGATTTAAGGCGGAAACAACATTCTGCATATAGTTGTTGCTGAACTCCAACTTACCGTCAACTCCACCCGTGCCAAGCAGGGGCGGAAATTTTCTTCCATCGGATGTCAGTACGTAGGACGCATCAAGCCAGTTGAGAGCATCATCCGGAAATCTGGCTCGGCACTGTGAGAGAATCTGTGTCTTTAGAATGCCGTTGTTCGCCTGCACTGCTTGTTTCAGCTTGTCCGAAGATGAAATGCCCTCGTTAACCTGCGCCTCCGCCAATACCTCCTTGGCTACTGAAAGCACTTCATACCATAGCTGAAATCTTGAAGACTCCACTTCTAGAATAGTGTTCATTGCCTTCGTTGTACTGGCAGGAGGAAAGAAGCCGCTGCCGCCGTTCCACGGCGACACGATAGGTGTTGGCCTGTACTCATCCAAGAAGAACGCCGTGAGTTCTTCGCGGTCTAGTGTCGAGCGCAAGAAGAAGGTGTCGTTTGCCCACCATGCGCGAGCTTGTGGGTCAGTCTGTTCGGCCACCAGTCGGAATATGCCGAGTGCCTTCAGGTAGGACATCAACGGCTCAGGGGTGCATCCTCTCAGTTCCAGTGTATGCAGCTCAGTCATTGCATTGTCTCCCGCTCTTTCTTGCTTGCGCGCATGTCTGCGGCGCGGACTATGGCTTCCAGGCAGGCTAGCCTGAATGGGCCGAGCCAATCGAGCAGACCCAGCGTTCGGTCCAGCCACGAGCGCTGACCGTTTTGGTCAACTCCGATCTGGGCGATGGACATGTCCAACTCTGTTTCGTCGGTGCGCAATCCGCCGCCAAGATCGACTGATGGAAGAGTCTCAATCTCATGAATCGGGTAGCCCAGCAGGTAATTTGGATCAGGATTGCTGTCAGTGTTCCGCTCACGCCGTCCTGGGAGAGACCTGATACCGAGCCTGACCTTGCCATGATGTGATGCGGCTAAGTAAGCTGCCAAGTCTCGAACTCTGTCTGTGAGGTTGTCTGGATGAGACATGACAGCAAGCGCGCTCCCAATCTCGTGCCGGAAGTGGCGGCGGTCGTTCCTGCCACGTCCAGGGCTTTTTGCCATCTGTACATCATCGTCAGGTTTGATTTCACCTTCAGGCAGAGACTTCCGCAGCATATTTTGAAACGCGCAGTGGGCCTTGCCCACGTCGTGATACAGGGCAGCTAGGGACACGGCTTTATGGATCTCCGGTTCAGTGTGCCACTCAGACACAGAGTTTAGAATGGAATCTACCTCGGCTTGCACGTGACGGGAGTGGTCGGCCAGAGAGATCCAAGTCCCCTGTCCAGTCGAATTGGGATCCGAGTCTTGGCTATCCTCGGCTTCTCCCTCCGAGTCTTCGCGCCGCACGCTCACAGCATCTTTGATCGAAGGGTCCCATCCTGTATCCAGTGAGTAACCACCATACGAGGCATCCAGCATCAGGGTCATTCCCGGGTGTATCTGCCCGGGCTGTACCCGTTGCCATTGATTGTCAAGAAAGTCCCATCTCCATAAGGTTCGCCCATTGACCTTTATGTAGTCGTCTATGTTCTTGCCAAGAGGCACACTCACCATCTCATCATGTTTCGGTTTCGGCTGGGTCGAGTCCGGCTCCGAACCGTTCAGATCGCGCCAGAACACCGTGACATCACGCTCGTCGCCACCTCGGACGTACTGCGATACGTCCAGGTAGCTACCGGACAGGTCTGGAGTTGTGTCGAACAGGCCGATAATGTCGCGCCTGCGAATCACCGTGTCGTGAACGACGTCTTCTATCGCGGCTCCCAGCTTTTCCACGTCAGCCGGACCTACTGACTTGCCTTCCAGTGCCTTCATTTGCTTGCGCGCTGACGCTACGTCGTCAGGGTCGTATGGAGCGGTATCTTGTCTGCGCTCGCCTACGTCCACCCAAAGGACGTCTCCACGCTCGAATTTCCCCTCGCGATTGCAGCGGCCGAATCTTTGGACCATCGAGGCCCAGGGGGCGAGCTCGGTTATGAGCGTTCGGGCGGAGATGTCCACTCCGGCTTCGACTGCCTGTGTAGCGACGACGACCATGCCTGGTCCGGATGTGTCGAGGTCTGCAGTTACGGCGTCGTTCTTCTGTCGGCGGTCATCTGCACGGAAGCGGGAGTGCACCAGCACCTTCTCAACGTCCAGCTTGAACTGTCTAGAGTTGTTCAGCGCCTTGTAAATATCCTGCGCGCGTTCAACGGTGTTGACGATCACGAGTGTCAGCGTACCTTGCTTGTGCTGCCCTTGGATTAGTGAAGCCATTTTGCCAGCGTACTGCCGCCTATTACCCACAACGGACTTTTCTGAGACGATCTTGCGGGCGTTGTGGCGTTTCTCCAGATTCGGACTAGCCATATCCTCGTCCCCTAGCTCCAGTATCTGACCGGATGTCGGCTTCGCGTAGTCTATGGTGGAAATCCAGTCTGGTCTTACAGTCGCGGACATCCACATGCTGTGTGACGGCCCATAGACGCCGAGCTTATGCCTGAGTCCAGCCAGCTGAGTCGAGGTCGGCAGACCATTCTCCGTCAGCTGAACCTCGTCCATCACCCAGAGGCAATCGTTGTTCAGCAGGCCATACTCGACGGGCCACATAAAGGGGCTGTTGCCGTATCCGCGATTGAGGGCGCGGGACAGAAGCATGTCCTGGGTGCCAACGATGATGAAGGGCTTTTCAGGTTCGAGATACCACTGGGTTCTCTGCTCTCCACCCATGAGAGATACCACGCCAACTTGGTCTGTCATGCCGAGGTTTTTGAGCCAGCTTTCGATCCGCTTGATAGTCTGCTCGACAAGTGTTCGCATCGGAAGGCAATACACCAGCCTGCGTGGAGTACAGTCGCGCACAGCTTGGTTCGGGTGCTGGAAGCGTCTGTACAGCCATCCGAGTACCGCGGCTTCAGTCTTGCCAGCGCCGGTCGGGATTTTGAGCAGAGTCGGCGTGTGCGCAGCCTCGGCCAGCTTTGACTGGTAAGGGTATGGATGGTTTCCGGTCGCGCAAGTGAAGAAGTCTTCGAAGATCATCAACGTGTCTCCTAGTGGATGCTACAATAGCTGGCGAGGCGACCATGCAAGTCGGCGAAGCCGATGGTGTAAGAGGTATTCATTAGACGATAGTTTCTAAACTACTAAGATACTAACTCTATTAAACAATGTCTAGGCCGTGTTGTCAAGGTCTGACAACAGTATGTGTTGTAAATATGCTCACCGTCCGTTCATCTATCATTTGAGACCCTCAAAGACCGAGGCCCCCTTGAAGCATAGACTTAGTCTCTTCTGAGTCGATATAGCAGAGTTTCCGTGACCGGAAGGTCGCGGCCCCATTGCTGGCCCCGGCTCCGGCCGGGGTCTTTTCTCCGACGTGAGGGCGAGAGGCTATACAAGATGCTGTAGCCTATAGTAGGCGTGCATGTGATTGAGGTAATCGAAAGCGCCACGTTCAAGCGGTGGGTCCGACGCCTGAGGGACCGGCGCGCAATCGCTCGTATCAACGCTCGTCTGAGAAACGTTTCGATGGGCAACTTCGGGGACATCGCATCCGTGGGCGGCGGGATCTCCGAGGTGCGTGTTCATTATGGTCCTGGCTACCGCCTGTACTTCATACGTAGCGGTGAGACCGTCGTCGTCCTGCTTTGCGGTGGGGACAAGAGCAGCCAGCAACGTGACATCCGACGCGCCAGACGATTGGCACTGGAATGGAGGGGAAGACATGGCTGAAAGATTCACGCGATGGGATGTCATCGATCACCTCCAAAGCAGGGAGGACATGCGTCTCTATCTCGAAGCCGCCGCTGAGGAAGACCCGGGTGACGGCAGCCTTATTCGAGCGGCCCTGAACGATATTGCACGAGCCCAGAATATGAAGGGACTGGCGAGCGAAGTTGGGATGACCCACGAAGGTCTCTACGAGGAGTTGTCCGAAGACGGCAGCCCGACCTTCGATACCGTCATGCGGATCACCCGCGCGCTGGGGATGCAACTGCGGATTACCGCATAGTCGAGAGCGGCCCCGCTGAACAGCCTCCTGTGGGTCAATGCTCAGCCTCGTCACTCCTCGGCCATGCGCAGGCGGCACTGCGTTGGATCTACTGTGACCAGCATGGCGCGGCTCAGGTGGGTGAAGCTGACTACGGCCTGGCCAGGGGCCAGAGATGTCACACGGTCCCAGAGGCCGGAGTCTATGCTGCCTATCGACCGACGCAGGCGGCTGATGGTGTTGGAATCGTTGATCCTATGGAGCACGTAGTTATTAAGCAGTCCTATTAGCTCGTCGGGCAGGTGCTGTGGATGCTGAGTTACGAATACGAGGCCGAGCCAGCGCTTTCTGCCACGCTTGGCGATGCGGCTGACGGTCTGGAACAGGTTGGGCATCCGGCGGATGCGCTCCGCGGACAGGAACTCGTGTGCCTCCTCGATCACCAGTAGTGTCTTGGGAAGCGGATCGCCTGATCTGGTCGCCTCGTTGAATGCGCGCTGCTGCGCCTCCTCGACTCCACGTATGATGTCTGCGATCACCAGGTTCCGCAGGTCCGGGGCCTCCATGTCCGACAGGTCTATGATCGAGACCGTCCCAGGCTCAGTGAGACGCGCGTAGTCGATGGGACGCACCCCTGGCTTTCGAGAATCGAACACGTTCAGGCGCATCAGCCTGAACAGCCGCGCTCGGAGCGCGCGCCAGCTTATGGCGGAGTCGGCTCGGGTCTGCTTGACACGACTTATGACCTTGTCTGGATTGTCGCTGAACGGACGATAGTACAGCCTGGGGGCGCCCGGCTGCCTATCGACAACGTGCAGAAACACGCTCACAACGTCCAGCAGCGCCTGGAGCGTCATGTTCGGGTAGCCTTCAGTGAACTCGTCAAGCTGGTTCAGCCGACGCTCGTCGTCCTGGTCCACTCTGCCCTTTACAGAAAACTGCTGCGGGAAGATGCCCAAGTCTGCCATCAGCAGCTTGCAGGTCTCGTATGCCTGCCAATAGCGCGTCTGCTGCGCGTCGGAGAGATCGAGTATCTCGCAGACCATGTATGGGGACAGGCGCGAGAACGGAGGGGAGAACTCTCGCCTGTCGGGGTGTTGGAAGTTGGCGGCCTCTGTCCCGACCAGGTGGTAGAGCGAGCTTCCGGGCACTCCCTTGGGTTCGATGTCTCGCTGATCGAGCAGCGCGAGCATATCGGGACTGTCGGCGGGTCTGTCGATCTCGGTGTACTCCCCCTCGACGTCCAGCAGAACGACGGCCATCCCCGCTGACTGCGCCTGCTGGATCATTCTGGACACTGTGGTGGACTTGCCCGCGCCTGTCGTGCCGAGGACTCCGGTGTGTCTCGGCAGCACCGACTTGCGGTCAGACGGGATTCCTACTTCAAGGGTGTCGTGACCGGATGCCAAGCCCATGGCGATGTCGCCGTCGCAGCAGAGCAGCTCTTTGGTCTCTTCAGCGTCCAGCAGAAACACCGGGCTCGACGGCATCGGCCGGAATCTCGGCGGCACGATTGTGCTCCCTGACTTCTGACCCATAAGCTCGATGTGGATCCTCCCGTGATACTGCGGCAGCAGGAGCCTCCCGCTGCGCACCTGCACCGTCACGACAAGGGGCGCGTCACCACGCAGCCCGTCGGGCTCGGCGAACGGCCC
>JAAXHZ010000310.1 GCA_012270625.1 Dehalococcoidia bacterium
CTCAGAACGGACAACGGACGTTCCATCATAGACTTCCTCGTAGCAGTCATGAACGACCGCTACGAAGACTTCCGCATCTGCCACCGACTACAGGCAGCACGGCTCCTGACTACCTACGGAAACGAAGATGCTCCCAACTTCATAGCCGACAATACACCCGACACGCCCACCCACCGCGAGGCCCCCAGTTCCACACGCTCAACCGAGTTCGACGCTGAGCTCGCCAGGGTCATCAGAGAAGACACCGACGACGGACGCTCAATCGTCCGCTTCCTGGTCAACGTCATGGAGGGCGAGCTTAGGACCTTCAAACCCCACCACCGCATGGCAGCCGCGAGAGAGCTTCTCGACCGAGGCTTCGGCAAGTCCGCCCGCGCCGAGAATCCCGCTCCAAACTCGCCGAAAGACCCCCTCTCCCCTTACAAGGGTAGGCAAATGTGTACAGACAAGCATGACCGCCAGCCAGCAGACCCCCTCTCCCTCAGGGAGAGGGCTGGGGTGAGGGTGACATCACCACCGTGTCAGGAGTCTGTCGAACAACCCTCTCTCACTCCTCAAACAGACGACATCATCGACACTCTCCACCACCTCCCACCCCAGCGCTTTGAGCGCACCGTCCTCGACTTGCTCGAAAACATGGGCTACGGACGCGGCCATCACATAGGACACACCGGAGACGGAGGCATAGACGGCATCATGGACCAGGACGCCCTCGGGATCGACAGACTCTACGTCCAGGCCAAACGCTGGACCCGCCAAGTCGGATCGCCCGAGATCAGAAACTTCTCAGGCAGCCTCGATCCCCACGGCGCGACCAGGGGCATCTTCATCACCACCTCGGACTTCACCGACACGGCCCGACGTACCGCCGAGACTATCTCAGCCGGAACCAAACACATACGCCTCGTCAATGGACAAGAGTTGGCCCACTTGATGCTCAAGCACGATGTACGAGTCACAGTTGACACCCCCCACCACTCCCGAAAGCAAGACGAAAACCACCACACCCACCACACCTGACAACGTCCACCCCAAAACACTCGTGTTATCATTCCACCGCGTGAACCCCTTCACGGAGGCATCACATGACCACCAGACACATACCCAAGACGGGCCAGCATCGGCCACTTACGCCATTACCCGACCCGCCGAAGCCGCCAGACGCCATGCAGCGGCTTCCCCATGTGGCTCGTGCATATGTGATACTCAACGACTACTTCCGCGACCGAATCGACGTTCTCGTCGGCGGACGTGGCTACCTCTGCTACGACCCTAACAACCTCAAGAGCGCGATCAGACCAGATTCCTTGGTGTCGTTCGGCCTTGCCGTTCCACCTGAGACCATCATCGAGGCCAACGGCTACACGATCAGCGAGGTGGGAAAGCCCCCAGACTTAGTGCTTGAAGTAGCCTCCGAGAGCGCTGGTCAACGAGATTACACCATCAAGCGAGACATCTACGCCGCCTACGGAGTCCGTGAACAGTGGCGTTTCGACTATACCAGCGGACGCTACCATGACGCGCCGCTGGCCGGTCACCGCTTGGTCAACGGCGAACTCGTCCCCATCCCGGTCATCACTGGCGCGGACGGCGTACTCAGGGGATTTAGCGAAGTGCTCGGACTGGAGCTGCACTGGGACGGCGGCATACTGCGCTTCTGGGATCCCGCCACCGAAGAGTACCTGCCCGACCTAGCCGAGGCCAAAGCCCAGCGAGACGCCGCTGTCACTCAGCGAGATGCTGCCATCATTCAACGAGATGCCGAAGCCCGACAAGCCGTTGAGGAGCGCGTGAGACAGCTGGAGTCTGAGCTCCGTCGTCTGCAATCAGGCGGCTAGCTCAACCTGACACAGGCTCGCATTCACCCCGACCCTCGTTGACACTCCCCAAACCTGTCATAATGTGACTCGACAGCAATATAAGTCGGCAGTCAGCGATCCAACCGCTGCCAGTCGATAGAGAGGAAGCAGAACATTGACCTGGAACTTTACCAACGTAAACGGACCGTATGGCGGCACTTCAGAGGGCCCGGCGTGGGACGGCAGCGGCCTGCTGTTTACCGTAATTCCGTACAGCTACATCATGCGGTACGACCCAGAGGCGCGCGCATCGACCATCTACAAGGAAGGCGCCAACAACGCCAACGGCCTGATGCTCGACCCCAACGGCACGCTCTTCGCTTGTGAGGGCGGTGGACGTCGCGTCGTTCGCTACGAAGACGACGGCAGCGCGACTGTACTGGCCGACGGCTTCGAGGGTCAGAAGCTCAACGTTCCCAACGACCTCGCGATTGACCACAAGGGTAGGGTGTGGTTCACTGACCCGTTTTACGAAGGAGCCGGCGGAGACTGGTCGAGCGATCGCTCCAACAAGGAGCTCGATCACGACTCCGTCTATCGTCTCGATCCCCAGGACGATGGCTCGTGGTCGATAAACCGAGTGACCTTCGACACCACGCGACCCAATGGCCTGCTATTCTCGCTGGCATACCACACCTTGTACGTGGCGCAGAGCGGACGGCTCCCCGAGGAGAAGCGTGAGCTGCGCGCCTATCCGGTCAACGACGATGGCAGCCTCGGCGATGGCGAGGTGATACACGACTTCGGAGCCAACAGGGGCATCGACGGCATGTGCCTCGACATCGAGGGCAATATCATCGCCACAGCCGGCAACCGCGCTGGCGGCCCCGGCCCCATGATCTATGTCTTCTCTTCCTCCGGCGAGGTGATCGAGACCCATCCACTCAACGTCGATCAGCCGACCAACTGCACCTTCGGTGACGAGGACCTGTCCACCCTATACGTCACGACAGGCCAGGGGCACCTGCTCCGCGCCTTCACCGAGAGGCAGGGCAGGCTGCACTACCCGTAGCGAGACTGACTGTGCCGGAGGCGAACACACTGATAATCGGCGGTGGAATCGCGGGAGCGTCCACCGCCTTCTATCTCGCGAGACTCGGTGGCGACGTAGCGCTCTTGGAACGAGGCGACATCGCTTCTGAGGCGTCTGGCGTCAACGCTGGCCAGATCGGCGCAACCGGATGGGGCGACGTCCCAGACCTCGGCGCCTACCTCACAATGGGCAGCCTCCAGCTCTTCAAGGAGCTCCAGCTCGATCTTGGGTACGACATCGAGTTCAGACAGTCAGGGTCGCTGACAGCCATCCACACGCCTGAGCAGTACGACTACATGCGAGACCGAGTGCTCGCGCAGCGAAGTCTGGGCCACCAGGTCGAACTGCTCACACCCCGTGAGGCCCGCTCTATCGAGCCGGAGATCAGCCCGGACATGCTCGGCTACATGTACACTCCCCTCCGCGCGCAGGCCGACCCGGTGAAGGCGACGCGGGCATTTGCGCAGGCGGCCTCCTCTGTTGGCGCTCGTATCTTCACCAATCATGCTGTGACCGGTATCGAGCCGAGACCCGAAGGCGGCTATGCAGTCGCTGCGAGCCACGGAGAGTTCAGGTGCCAGTCGCTCGTGATCGCGGCCGGAGCCTGGTGCGCGTCTGTCGGGGAGATGCTTGGGCTGCGCATACCCATCGTCCCGGTGCGAGGACAGATGTGGGCATCAGAGAGCATCCCACCCAGCGTCTTCCAGACGATGTCATCGGCTGAGTCGGCTCACGCGTGGAGCATGGATGACGGCTCGAACGATAACACCCCGCCTGAGCTCACCCATCGAGGCGGCGTCCGAGTGACGCGGCACCTGTACGGTCGTCAGCGACGCAATGGCGAGATCATCTTTGGAGGCGACCGCCAGCTTGCGGGATACAACACTACTGTTGATCCGACCGGAATAGAGGTGAACAAGGGCCAAGCCTCCGAGGTGCTCCCGATGCTGTCTGCACTGCCCATCGCGCGGACGTGGGCCGGGCTGATGCCGTTCACACTCGACGGAGACCCGCTGATTGGCAGCATTCCACAGCGCGAGGACCTGTACATCGTCAGCGGCCTCGCAAGCTCCGGATTCGGACGGGGTCCAATGGCCGGCAAGCTGCTGGCCGAGTTCGTCCACTCCGGCCACAGACCCTCTGTGCTGTCCGAGTCCGACCCCGCACGGCGCATCGTAGCTGTATCAGTTTGGTCGGAGCCAGTTCGGAGAGCTAAGTGTCCCCCTCTCCCTCCGGGAGAGGGCCGGGGTGAGGGTGAAGTCACCGCCTACTAAGCTGATACAGGCTCCGGTGCATCACCGAAATTGATACGATATAACCACAAGGGTTATAATTCTGTTGTACGATGTGCATTTGTACATAAGACCCAATGGCCGATGTCCCGCCAGAGAATACATCGATGGAATCATCAGATCGGGCCGGAAAGCGGACTCAGCGCGCATAGACGGTTTACTGGTACATCTGAGAATGGAAGGTTCACAGCAGCTAGTGAGATCTCGGCGTGCAGAGAAGATGAATGATGTTTGGCAGCTGCGATCCGGGCAACATCGCCTATTCTACTTCTGGGATAGCTTACTCAACAGATATGTCATCCTGAATGGCTTCCTGAAGCAGTCTCGACAGATTCCTAGAAGAGAACTTCTGAGAGCTGAACGGCTAAGAGCAGAGTGCCAGCAGAACCTGTGAGTATAGTGGAGGACGTCACATGTTCGTCGACGCGATGGATATGATTCGTGAACACATTGAAGACCCTGAAATGAGAGCCGAATTTGGCGCGGAGGGTCTCCGCCTAAGGTGTGCCTTGGCGTTGTCGGACGCGCGTGAAAGCAGGGGCCTTTCACAGTCTCAGTTGGCTGAGATGTGTGGAGTCAGCCAGGCGTATATATCCAAGTTGGAGAGCGGCGAAGCCAACCCGACGATTGGCAAAATCGGGACGATATTCGCAGCAATGTGGCTGGAGCCTACCGTTGGATTCCGTCCGCTTATGCCTGAGTTGACAATGACAGGACTTGTTGCTGAGACTCACCAGCAGATCGATCCAACTTTAGCTGTCTCAGCACCCGGAGACGACGATTGACATGACCGAACATCTTAAAGTCCCAATAGAAAGACTGGCGCCGTTCTGCGAGCCGAGCACACTCGGCTTCGAGACGACCGACGAGGTCGAGCCGCTGGAGGGGACGATCGGGCAAGATCGGGCGGTCAGCGCGCTGGAAATGGGGCTTGAGATAGACGCGCCTGGATTCAACGTGTTCGTATCCGGCGCTCCGGGAACCGGACGCAGCTCGGCGCTCCACTCGTATCTCGACCGAATAGCGCCCGGAAGACCGAATCCGCCGGACTGGGGTTACATACACAACTTCCAGAATCCCACCCAGCCGGTGCCCATCAGCCTTCCATGCGGCATGATGAGGGAGCTGCGCGATGACATGGACCAGCTAATCGAAACATGCCGCGCCCGGATCCCCAATGCCTTCGAGAGCGACGACTACACCCATCGCATCAATGAGGTAATGGCAGAAATCCAGCGCCAACGTCAGGAGATCAACGAAGAGCTGGAATCTCAAGCACGATCGAAGGGGTTTGCGATCTCTTCGACACAAGTTGGAATAACGCCCGTCCCGCTGCATCCCGAAGGTCGCCCATTGACTCAGAACGAGTTCGGGCAGCTCCCGGATACCGAGCAGGATCAGCTGCGCTCCGCTGCCAACGAGATTCAGCGCTCCATCGCACACATGACGGCTGAGTACCGAAGACTCGACAAGGAGGCCAACGACCGCAGGCTTGAAGTAGATGCCGAGCTGGTCCGATTCACACTCAAGCCGATCATAGACGAGCTCCAAGAGAAGTACGCGGACCACTCGCACGTAGTCGGCTATCTGGACGACGTAGAGGCCGACATGGTCGTCAATACCCAGGCGTTCAAGATGGAGACAGATGACGGTCACGCGGCGTATGACCGGAGCGCCCAGGGAAAGGAAACCTTCTTTGCGCGTTACAGAGTGAACGACCTCATCGACAACACTTACTGTAACGGCGCTCCGGTGGAGTTCGAGGAGAATCCCAGCTACTACAACCTGTTTGGACGCATCGACTATCGCGCCACTGCTGGGGTCATGACCACCGACCACACGATGATCAGCCCCGGCGCCATCCATCGCGCCAACGGCGGTTACCTCGTGGTCCAGGCCCGGGACCTGCTCAAGAGTGGGCTGGCGTGGGACACGCTCAAGCGGGTTCTGCGGAGCGGCGAGATCAGGGTGGAGAACATCGGAGAGCAGAACACGCCTCTTCCAACCACGTCGATGCGGCCACAGCCCATCCCAGTCAGCGCGAAGGTCGTGCTGGTGGGAACGCCCGGCATACTGAGCGTTCTCCGCAGGTCCGACGAGGACTTCAGACGCTACTTCAAAGTGACCGCCGAGTTCGACGGGACAATGGAGAGGACTCCGGAGAACCTGTCCCGTTACGCGGCATTTGTCGCGTCCGAGGTTGCGCGCAACGGGCTGCGCAGATTCGACAGCTCTGCCGTTGCGGTCGTGCTGGACCACTCCAGCCGCATGGTCGGGAACCAGACCAAGCTGACCACACGGTTCATGAGCGTGTCGGACGTTCTCACCGAGTCCGACTACTGGGCTGGCAAGTCAGATTCCGACACAGTGAGGTTGGAACACGTAGAGAAGGCCCTGCGGCAGCGGGAATATCGCGTCAGTCTTGGTGAAGAGAGGCTGCGCGAGTCGATAGAGAACGACACTATACGCATCGACACCCAGGGAGAAGTCGTGGGCCAGCTGAATGGCCTCGCGGTGTACTACCTGGGCGAGCACAGCTTCGGCAGACCCAGCCGTGTCAGCGCGCGGGTGTCAGTCGGTACCGGTCGGATCATAAACATAGACCGCGAGACCAGACTGAGCGGACGCATCCACAACAAGGGGTTCCTGATCCTGAACGGCTACCTCCAGGGCAAGTACGGTCATAACAGGCGCCTGTCGATGTCGGCCAGCATCACGTTCGAGCAGTCCTACTCGCAGATCGAAGGCGACAGCGCGTCGTCAACCGAGCTGTACGCGCTGCTCTCCGCGCTGTCGGGTCTCCCAATCAGACAAGGGATAGCGGTTACCGGTTCGGTCAACCAGGCCGGCGAGGTACAGGCCATCGGCGGCGCGACGTACAAGATCGAGGGCTTCTTCAAGGTGTGCGAGGCCAGAGGTCTGACCGGGAGCCAGGGCGTGATGATCCCGAAAGACAACGTCCGAAATCTGGCGCTTAAACCAGAAGTGATCAAAGCTGTCAAGGACAGAAAATTCCACATCTACGCAGTCTCCACCATAGACGAGGGGATAGAGGTCCTGACTGGTGTCGAAGCCGGAGGTCTGGGCGAGGACGACGACTACCCGGACGGGACGGTTCACTCCCTTGTCGAGCGGCGACTCAGTGAGATGAGCCGCCGCGCGCAGCGAGACCAACAGCGGCAGCGCGATCGGGACCCATCCGAGTCCGACCCAGGCGACACGACCGACGAGTCAGACCACTGACCTCGCCCCGATCCCTCATCGTCGCGCATCCAGGTAGGACTGGAGGATGACCGCCGCGGCTGAGGCGTCGATGTGGCCCCTGTCGCGGCCGCTACCTCGTCCGCCTCTCATGTCCGTGAGCAGGCGCCTCGCCTGTACCGTCGATAGTCTCTCGTCCACAGTCACGACCGGTATGTCGGTAGCTGAGCGCAGCTCACGAATGAACTGGCGGACCTTGGCTGCCTGCGCGCCGCTCTCGCCGGCGAGTGTCAGCGGCATCCCAACGACGATGCTGGTCGCGCCGTTGTCTGTGACGACTTGGATGATGTCCTGAACGTCGGACGGCCCTCTCTCAACGGCGCCGAGAGGCGACGCGAGGAGGCCAGTGGGATCGGAGATAGCAAGGCCGACTCTCCGGTCGCCCACATCCAGCGCCAGGACTCTCATAGGCTGCCACCTAGCTGAGACATGTATTCACCCCCATCCCCGTATCAAGTACGGGGCAGGCTCCAGCCCTCTCCCTGAGGGAGGGTTGAGAGGGGTAGGCATCCGTACTTTTCATCCTCACCCCAGCCCTCTCCCTGAGACGCTTGATGC
>JAAXHZ010000311.1:0-5896 GCA_012270625.1 Dehalococcoidia bacterium
TGACGCTGGCCGCCGCTGAACTCGTGTGGGTACCTGTCGGCCATGTATGGGTTGAGACCGACCACCTGAAGCAGCTCGGCGACCCGTTCCCTGTACTCTGCCTTCGAAGACGTGAGCTTGTGGACGATCAGCGGCTCACCGACTATGTCGCCACAGGTCATTCGAGGGTTCAGGGACCCGTACGGGTCCTGGAAGATGATCTGCATCTTCCGGCGCATGGCCCGCATACTGCCGCCGTCGAGGTCGTTGAGGCGTGTGCCCTCGAACATCACGTCCCCGTCAGTCGGCTTGTACAGCTGGAGGATGGCCCTGCCGGTGGTTGTCTTTCCGCAACCACTCTCACCGACCAGCCCGAGCGTCTCACCCTGTTGGATAGTGAAGGAGACGTTGTCCACCGCCTTCACGTCCGCGATCTTGCGCTGAAAGATGATCCCCGATGTAACGGGGAAGTACATCTTCAGGTTCTTGACTTCCAGCAGCGGCGCATCGCCGTTGGCGCTGGAACCGTTGGTGACCATCTGAGTCGTCATCGTCCTCTTCTACCTCGCCTATCAGTTCGCTATGCCAGAGAGACCGTGTAGCTCCGCGTGTCTCCAGCATGCCGAGTTGTGATCCTGTGCGGCCTCGGTTAGGAATGGAGTCTCATCGAGGCACTGTTCGTACACGAACTTGCACCGAGGGGCGAACGAACAGCCCTCGGGCAGGTTCACCAGGTCCGGTGGAAGTCCCTCGATCGCGTCAAGCCTGATCCTCTCGTTCGAATCGAGACGCGGCACCGAGTTCAGAAGGGCCAGAGTGTACGGATGTCTCGGGTTGTGGTAAATCTCCTCGGCTGAGCCCGTCTCTATGATCCTGCCTGCGTACATTACGTTTACGTTGTCCGCGTAGCGCGCCACCACGCCAAGGTTGTGTGTGATGATAATCATTGCGGTGCCGAAGTCTCGGGCCAGCTGCTGCATAAGCTCCAGGATCTGTGCCTGAATGGTCACGTCCAGCGCGGTGGTCGGCTCATCGGCAATTATCAGCCTCGGGTTGCAGCTCAGCGCCATTGCTATCATGACGCGCTGCCTCATCCCGCCGCTGAACTGGTGGGGGTAGTCAACCAGTCTGCGCTCGGCATCCGGTATTCCCACTGTCTGGAGGAGCTCCGCGGCCCTGCTTCGAGCCTGCTGGCCGCTCATGTTCTGGTGGAGCTCGAGCGTCTCTGTCAGCTGGCGGCCGATGGTGAGCACCGGATTCAGCGACGTCATCGGCTCCTGGAATACCATCGCGATGCGGTTGCCCCTAATGTTGCGCATCTCGGCGTCGTCCATGTTCAGCAGGTCTTCGCCCTCGAAGACTACCTCACCCGAGACAGTGCGACCTGGAGGCGACGGCACCAGCCGCATTATCGACAGGGCATGAACACTCTTGCCGCAGCCGCTCTCTCCAACTACGCCCAGCACTTCCCCCTCTTCCAACTCGTAGCTGATGTCATCGACAGCCTTGACAATGCCGTCCTGCGTGAAGAAGTACGTGGAGAGGTTGTTTATCTCCAGCAACTTGGCCATGTGGCTCCCCTTCCGACAGATTACTAACTGATTAACCCGGTGACAAACACAAATTCCGTCGGCTTCACCATGTTGCCGAGGGACATCTTAGAGGCTCGAAACCATACTCGGATAGTCTCGCCCGATTGGGCGTCAACATATGGTATTGGTCACAGGTTGTCAAGCGTGTGGCGAGCTTGAGTTGAAGAGGTCGCTCTAAACCTCACCGCCATCCCCTGCCGGGGAGATGTCAATCCCGGTTACAACCTCGGCCAGCCTATCCAGAGTGTAGCGATACCGACTTGCCAGTATGCCGCAGGCAGAGCTGAAGATGTGCAGACCGATTCTTGGCTCAAGCTGGCATAGCTCCATAAGCCTGACACGCGGAATGACAAACGCGGATCCGTCTGTCGCGGCGCGTGACGTTGTAACCAGTATCGGGGGATTAAAGAAGATCGCCACCGGGAACGCCTCGTGCGCGCGAACCGTTCTGACGACGAGGGACTTCTCTCTCGCGCCGGTCGTCGCGGTCACCTCGCCGCTGCGGACCACGAAGAGTCTGTCACCGGGCTCGTCCTGATACCCCAGATAGTCGCCCTCCTCGAACTCGAAGTCGTCGCACAGCGCGGCGATACGTTCAATGTGTCGTATCGACAGGCCCTGAAACAGGTCCACTTCTGTAAGGAAGTGGGTAACGATCGCTGCGGGTGAACGGTAAAGCATGATAGATCAGGTACGCAGGACTCTCACGTATCGACTCTCTGCCCCAGAGGCGACAGACTGGCTGAGCAGGTACTGTAAGTCCATAGTCTCAGAGTGAGTGAACCGTGTCAAATTTCGAGGAGTGAGTGTAGCTGTATCAGTTTGGTCGGAGCCAGTTCGGAGAGCTAAGTGTCCCCCTCTCCCTCTGGGAGAGGGCCGGGGTGAGGGTGAAGTCATCGCCTACTAAGCTGATACAGGCTCAGAGTGAGTGGAGAGGAGTTAGGAGTGAGAGGCCACCCGTCACTGCCCCGGGATCAGGGCTAGCGCACATTAGCTCCCCAGTCTTTCCGCGAACAGTGGCGTGGACGATGAGCTGTGTTTCAGTGGATCAGCAGAGACTCCAGGCCGTACCCACTCAGAACTCCCCGGCCATTCAGGTCGGACAGCTCTATGATGACGCCGATTCCAGCCACGCTACCGCCGGAACGCTCTATGAGCTGGGCAGTAGCCGCCAGTGTTCCGCCGGTCGCGACCAGATCATCGACTATCAGCACCTGGTGACCGCGCGGTATCGCATCCGCGTGAACTTCGATCGAGTCCCAGCCATACTCAAGCTCGTAACTCACTGAGCTGGTCTCGTACGGCAGCTTTCCCTGCTTGCGCGCGGGCACGAGTGGGATACCCAGCTTATAGGCTATCGGAGCCGCGAAAATGAACCCTCTTGCCTCGATTCCGACTATCGAGTCGAGGCTGGTGTCCGAGAACCTCTCGGCCATCTGGTCCACCGCGAATCGGAACGCCGCCGGGTTCTGCAGCAAAGGGGTGATGTCTCGGAACAGTATGCCCTGACTCGGAAAGTCCGGGACGTCTCTGATGTGCTGTCTGAGATCCAATGTCGATAACCGCCGGAGTGAGTTTCATCGGTAGCATACCAGATGGGCTAGGCTGTTTCTGGTGTGCAGGAACAGCGGTTGCTGTCGAGCTGTGCGGGGCGGGTTATGGCCTCGGGGGGCGAAGGTGCATTTGGATACCCTCTCCCCAATCTGGTATTCTTCGCGCCATAAATTAGACTAAGAGGTTTGTGGTGACGGACCCTGAACTCTCCTTTCAGCAGTTCGAGATGGACTATGAGAATGCGCTCGCCATGCTCATAGAGAGGCATGGCGAAGACACTGCCGTTGACGCGCTGATATTCGCCGAGGAGGCGAGGCCGAACTCGGGCGCCGACCAGTACACCCCCGATTGGATACAGCCATTCGTCGCGGTCGCCGCGAACCTGGCGCAGGACAACCTGGTGCGGTTGGCGGCGAGTTCGGGCGGACTGGCGTCGGTCATTCCGCAGGCCATCGCTCCTGCGCTGGTGCGCGCGGTGCAGCTCGGATACGTCGAGGGGTACTTCGCCGCCAAAGACGACTAGCGGACTTCCGAGTAATCGATCTCCAGCTCAACGGCGGACAAAATGGGATTCGCAGACATGTTCATGCCCGGACAGAGGCGGCGAAAGCTGAGTCTGTCCATCGACGGCGTGGCCGATGCAGCCCGATCGAGGGCCGGATTGGACGGCCTCGACACGCCCAGGATCAAGCTCTGGAACATGCTCTGTGACGCTTCGGGGCAGACACTGGAACAGCTGCTGATAAAGAACGACGACCGTCGGATGGACTGGGGTCTCAAAAAACACATCCGGCGCGTGGACGACCCCACCCTCGTCGTGCTGTTCTGGTGGATGCTGCTGTACCAGATCGTCGTCTTCAAGAATAGAGGACTGGAGGGTTACACCCCCGACAACGAGGTCGAACCGATGTATGAAGCCGCTCGGAGCTTCGTCGAGACCGAGTTTGGCAGGCTCGGCGTGGACTCCGAACCGCCAGGCCCCTGGGCGGACAACTGGCGCAGGCAGTACCCGATAGAGTCGGCTATGGAGTTCTACAACGCGACCTACTCGATGCTAAACATCGGGAACGATCTGACCATGCGGATAGAGCACGTATCCCATTTCACAACCCTCACCGAGCAGGCATACGACCGGATCGCAGCCGAAACCGTCTCTTAAATTCGGGGCCTCATCTGGAATGCGTCGTCTATAATGACCTGGTGAGGAACACTTCGACAAGCTCAGCGCAGGCCCCCCGTTCAAGCCGGGGACGGGCTCTGCTCAAGAGATACTTCGGCTACGACGACTTCCGCCCGCTTCAGGCAGAGATCATCGGCGCTGTGATGGACGGTCGTGATACCGTCGTGCTCATGCCCACCGGCGGGGGCAAGTCGCTGTGTTACCAGCTTCCGGCGCTCGCGCTGCCTGGCATCGCACTGGTAGTCTCCCCCCTGATCGCGCTGATGAAGGACCAGGTGGACGCTCTCAAGCGTAACGGAGTTCCCGCCGAGTTCCTGAACAGCGCGCAGCCCTGGGAGGAGCGTCTCAGAGTCCAGCGGGCGGCGTTCCAGGGCGATCTCAAGCTGCTGTACGTCGCGCCTGAGCGCATCGTTCAACCCGGTTTCCAGCAGTTCCTGAACTCTCTTGAAGTCAGCCTGATCGCCGTGGACGAGGCCCACTGCATCTCGGAGTGGGGACACGAGTTCAGGCCGGACTACCGCAACCTGCGAATACTCAGACAGCTGAGCGAAGACACGCCGTTCATCGCGCTCACCGCAACGGCCACTGAGCAGGTGCGCGATGACATCGAGAACCAACTGGGGCTGCGCGCGCCCGCAAGGTTTGTGGCCAGCTTCGACCGGCCCAATCTGAGATACAGCGTACTCCCAAGCAACGACCGGTACGACGCGCTCGTGGGTATGCTCCGAGACCGTCCCCACGGAAGCGCCATAGTGTATCGCAGCTCCCAGAAGGGCACGGAGACCCTGGCAGCCGACCTCGTAGAAGACGGAATACCGGCTGTGGCGTATCACGCTGGGCTGCCCAGAGAGACGCGGGCTGCCAACCAGGAACGGTTCGTGCGGGACGAGGCGCGCGTGATCGTAGGAACCGTAGCCTTCGGTATGGGCATAGACAAGCCGGACGTCCGTCTCGTCGTCCATTACGAGATGCCCTCGTCCGTAGAGCGATACTACCAGGAGTCCGGTCGCGCGGGGCGGGACGGGCTGGAGTCGGACTGCGTTCTCTTCTACGGGCCTGGAGAGCGCGAACGCCACAGCTACCACCTCGACCGGATGGATCCAGGCCCGGCGCGTGACTCTGCGATCGCGAAGCTATCGGCCATCAGCTCATATTGCCACGCTCCGTCTTGCAGACGCGCCGTGATACTGAGGTACTTCGGCGAGGAGATCAAACAGGTCCATTGCGGCGCGTGCGACGTCTGTATGGGAGACACGTTTGACGCGACCATAATTGCCCAGAAGGTTCTGTCCGCTGTGATCAGGACCGGAGAGAGATTCGGCGCGGCGTACGTCTCTCAGGTTCTCAGAGGCGCCAAGACCAGACAGACTGAAGAAAGGGGCCACAGGGATCTTTCCGTGTACGGAATCGTCGACGACTTCACTGACTCTGTGCTCCGAGACATCATGTCGTCTCTGGTAAGCGCCGGGCTGCTCTGCCGGAGTGAAGGAGAGTATCCGACACTCTCGGTGACGCCCGGGGGCCGGGAGTTTTTACGTGACAGGCAACGGATCGATCTGCCCATATTCGAGAGCATGAAGTCGGCGCGCAG
>JAAXHZ010000311.1:5962-10733 GCA_012270625.1 Dehalococcoidia bacterium
TGGGCGTGCCGCCGTACATGGTGTTCGGAGACGCTCCGCTGCGAGAGATGGCGCGACGATACCCGCAATCTGAGGTCAGCTTCCTAAAGATCAGCGGCGTGGGCCGACGTAAGCTGGAAGAGTTCGGGCCGGCGTTTCTGGAGGTTATCCAAGCCCACGCAAGACGACATGGAATTGAAGATCGAACGAGGATAACCTAATGAAATTCAGCAACTTTCTGTTCCCCTTCTCGGCTACGCCTGATTCGGACTACCACGTGGTCACTGACGCGCTGCGGGAGGCGGAGCTGACCGAGGAGCTCGGTTTCGACGGTGTGTGGCTCGGTGAGCACCACATTGACGGCGCCTGCGCCTATGTCGATCCCATTACGTTCGCGGCAGCGGTTGCCGCTCGGACCCGGCGCGTGAAGATCGGTTTCGCGGCGGTGCAGATGGCGCTCCATCATCCAATTCGACTGGCCGAGCAGGTAGCGCTGCTGGACAACATCAGCAACGGTCGGATCATCCTCGGTCTCGGAAGGGGCACCGCCTACAACTTCTACGAATACAGGAGCTACGGGATACCGTTTGCAGAAGCGCAGGGCAGGCTTGTCGAATCCGAGGAGATTCTGCCGAAGGCGTGGACCACTGAGAACTATCGACACAAGGGTAAGTACTTCGACATCGACCTCCCCGTACTCAGGCCGAAGGTCTATCAGAGTCCGCATCCACCGATGATCCGAGCAGTGGCGACCGAGGGGTCCATGGTCGAAATGGCGAAGCGGGGCCGGCCCCTTATGCTGGTCGTCCAGCCGGACGATGAGACCGAGAGGCGCTTCAACGTGTACCAGGACGCCATGCGCGAAAGCGGATTCGACGAGACCGCTGTAGCCCGCGCCATGGATGATTCCTGGATCTGGCGCAACATCTACGTCGCTGAGACCGACGTCGAAGCTGCCCGCCTGGCTGCCGAGGTACACGAAGCCAACAGAACGCACATAGACGAGACGCGACTCAGGCTCAACACCGCTGAGGAGATGGCATCGGTGAGCACAGGGCTGGCAGACCCCAGATTTCAGGTCGAGAACAGCATGATTTTCGGCTCGCCCGATACGGTCGCTGAGCGTATCGACCGGCTGAAGAGAATCGGTATCGGCGGGCTGATTCTGCACTTCAGAGTCGGGCCAATGTCCTGGGAGGAAAACGAAAAGAGCCTCAGACTATTCGCGGACCGAGTAATGCCGAGATTCAGACACGCCGGGATCGCAACGTGAGAGACGACAGTAGCGTCGGAGTCGCTGGCACTGCCGACCAGTCGGTGGCCCAGGACTTCGTTCAGCTTCCCAAGCGTCAGATCATTCTTACGATGGTTGGCGTACTGCTGGCCATGTTCCTGGCTGCTCTCGACCAGACCGTTGTCGCGACTGCCATGCCGCGGATCATCGCCGATCTCGGAGGGTTCGATCGCTTTACGTGGGTGACGACGGCCTACCTTGTGGCGTCTACGACCGCCGTGCCCATCGTCGGACGACTGACGGACATCCACGGCCGCAAGATCTTCTACGTAGCGGGAATAGTAGTGTTTCTCATCGGATCGGTACTCGCGGGCATTAGCCAGACGATGAACCAGCTAATCGTGTTCCGCGCGATCCAGGGGCTAGGTGGCGGAGTGATAATGGTGAACAGCTTCACCGCCATAGCCGACCTGTTCCCACCCGAGACTCGCGGCAAGTACCAGGGGTTCATAGGGGTGGTGTTCGGCATGTCTTCGGTCATTGGCCCCACACTTGGCGGTTTTATTACCGACAACATCTCATGGAACTGGGTGTTTCTGGTCAACGTTCCTATCGGCGTGCCGGTGCTGATACTGATCGCGCTCCTGTTTCCGGCCATCAGGCCCGAAGTGGAGAATCGAAGGCATGACTATGCAGGTATGGTCACGCTGGTGCTCGCCGTGGTGCCGGTGCTGCTGGCGCTGTCGTGGGGCGGCGTTCAGTACGGATGGGCGTCGCCGCAGGTCATTGGGCTGCTGGGCTTTGGCGCGATCATGATCGCGGCGTTCATCGTGATAGAGAACAGGAGCGACTCGCCCATTATGCCGCTCGAAATCTACCGTAACCGGATGGTGACGATGTCGCTGATCGTCACTTTCCTCACCGGATTCGGGATGTTCGGTGGAATCATATTCATACCGCTGTTCTTCCAGGGCGTACTCGGCGCGTCCGCCACCAGCAGCGGGAGCTTCCTCACCCCGATGATGCTGGGAATCGTAGTCGGCGCAACGACCTCCGGGCAGATGCTCGCGCGGACGGGGCTGCGATACCGTGCCTTTGGAATGGCGGGCATAGCGCTAATGGCTGTGGGGATGTACCTCGTGTCCACAATGGACGAGACCACGTCGTTCGCTCGCGCCGTTGGATACATTGTGGTAATGGGCATTGGACTCGGATCTACGTTCCCAACGTTCATGCTCGCTGTGCAGAACTCCATTCCTTTCAGACTGATGGGCGCGGCGACCTCAGCGCTCCAGTTCTACAGGTCGATCGGCGGGATGCTTGGTCTGGCGATGCTTGGCGCGATCATGGCTAACAGGTTCGCCGCCAATCTCGGAGACGCGCTCCCTGACTCGGTGGGCAGCGCGCTGCCTTCCGGCCGGATCGAGGCGATCAAGGAGAACCCGCAGGCGCTCGTCGATCCGGCCGCGCTGGCGGACCTCCAGTCGTGGTTCGCGGGCGCTGGCGACCCACAGATGGCCGAGCAGTTCATTGCCGCGCTAAAGTCGTCGCTCTCAGGGGCTATCAGCGATGTCTTTACCGTCAGCCTGGTTCTCGTCGCGGCGTCACTGGTGGCGACTGTATTCCTCAAACTTCCCGGATCGGGCAGGGCGGCAGCTTGAAGCTGCACACATAATATGGGCACGCGCTGGAAGTTCTTTTCAATCGCGATCTTCGGTCTGTTGGCGCTCGCACTGTTTGCGGCGCTGGCTTACGGGCTGGCGAACAGATCGCCGGCGACCGGTCGCAGTGGGGTGACCAGAATCGGAAAGCCCGCGCCCCAGTTCACCATGCCGCGACTGGATGGCGGTGAGTTCCGGCTATCCGATCACCAGGGGGTCCCTCTGGTAATAAACTTCTGGGCCTCATGGTGTCCACCATGCAGGCAGGAGTCGCCAGCATTCGAGCGACAGTGGAGGCGTTACCGCGACTCTGGGATCCAGTTCGTCGGCGTCGATATCCAGGATGACATCTCGGACGCGGAAGCGTATGTTCGGGAGTTCGGCCTGACGTTCCCCAACGGACTCGACGCTGACGGCAAGATCACAATCGACTACGGCGTGATTGGGCTGCCGGTCACGTTCTTTGTGGGGTCTTCGGGCATCGTCGAGGGCAGGTGGGTCGGCGCGATTCCCGAAGACAAGCTGGAGGAGTGGGTCAATGCGCTGATCGCGGCCTCGGGTCCAGGCGGAGCTTTTCGTAAAGATGGTCGCACCGAGGGCGCGTTCGAGCAGCTTAGATGACGTACAATGTGTGATACAGTATCTATTGCGAGGGTATGTGCGATGACGCAGAAGATCAAGAAAGAGGTGTACGTAGATTCCGAGCAGGATGAGCGGCTGAAGAAGCTCTCGAAGCTGCTTGGAGTCAGCGAGGGGGACGTGATTCAACGCGCGATTGGCTCATATATTAGCGGAAACCACGAGAACGATCGTGTAGTGAACGGAGAGAGCTCGCCAAAAAGAGGAAAAGTCATACCGAGCCCTCCTGTATTCGGGTGGCGAAACCGTGAGGAGATGTACGAGGATTTTCTGGCCGGGCGAGGCAAGCCATTGCCTGGGTTACCTCATGACATAGACGAGTGCGAGATCGAGCGCAGATGGCAAAAAGAACTCAGAAAAATGCGAGAGCGGCGCTTTGTGAAGCTGTTGGAAGACACTGAGACAAAATGGGACCGGAACCGTATTTACGATGAACGAATCAACGACTTACCTGGTTGATACCAATGTCTTTGTCTATGCGTATATCGGTGAAGACCTCGTAAAGTACGAACGAGCAAACCAGTTACTCAATCAGATCGAAGCAGGTCAAGTGGGACATGTCAGCACACAAGTGCTGAACGAACTGTTTTCCCGACTCATCCGTGGAACCCAACGTCCAGACGTAATCGCCGATGCTGAAGAGACGGTTACAACTTTAGCTCTGAGATGGACGGTGCTGGACACGACACGGGAGACGGTGATCGAGGCCATCCGCGGTGTTAGGATGTACCGGTTTGCATACTGGGACAGCCTGATCTGGGCCGCTGCCAAGTTGAACGGCGTTCCCTACGTGCTATCCGAAGACTTCAGTCACGGACAGACGCTCGAAGGTGTGACTTTTCTGAACCCGTTCACCTCAATCCTCTCCCTTGAGGGATAGGAGGCGTAAGGAACCGCCCTCTCAGACGGCTTAGAACCTGGACTTCTTCGCCTCGAAGTTCGAGTGCACGTCGATGATGACCGTCTTGCCGTCGGCGTTGTGCTGCTGGGCGTCTATCAGCGCCTGCTTCATCTCGGCGGGGTCTGTGACCGTGATTCCAACTCCTCCGAAGGACTCGGCCACGCCGGCGTAGTCGCCTGTCATCTCGGTGACGCCGAACTGCGTCCGCGCCGTCGGGTAGCCGCCCGGATACGTCGCCATGCCGCCGTTGTTCAGCACGACCGTCGTGATCGGCGCGCCCGCGCGCTGCGCCGTCTCGGTGTCCAGACCGGACATGCCGAACGCGCCGTCGCCCATGAGGTTCAGGCAGAACTTGTC
>JAAXHZ010000312.1 GCA_012270625.1 Dehalococcoidia bacterium
GGCTACAACATGCGCCCGATTGCAATTGTAGTGGTTATGGGGATCGAGTATCTTCGATTTAGACAGTGTGCGGACACTGTCCCAGATTAAGCGGCTTCTGTGTGTGACTGCGTCACTCCTGGTTGCCGAGCGGTGAGCCGCTTTGCGGGTCCGCCGCGGCGGGTGACGAAAGCGCGATGCCTGCCAGACTGGTTATGGTGTCGATGTTCAGGCGTTTGAGGTGGCTCTGTCGTGAGGGAATGCGAAGATCGCGCGCCGGTGTACAGGCGCATCCTGGACACGGTGCGGCAGATACCCTACGGACAGGTGGCGACCTATGGGCAGGTCGCGCTGATCGTAGGCGACTGCACTCCCCGGATGGTCGGATACTGTCTGGCGTCTCTGGATTTCGACTCGGACGTACCCTGGCAGCGCGTCATCAACTACCAGGGCAAGGTCAGCCCGCGAAGCACTGGGCATGGGAGTCAGCTCCAGCGTGAGCTGCTCATCGAGGAAGGTGTGGTCTTCGACGACCAGGGACGAATCAGCTTCCGAAAGTTCGGATGGATGGAGCCTGAGCGCTAAGGAGTCTCGCCAATGCCTGAAGCCCCGGAGATGCAGGTGGTTGCAGAGTTTCTCGGTTCGCGTCTGCCAGGCAAGCGCATCGAGGCCGCGAATATCCTGAAGCCGATTGTGAGATCGCTCTGCGGTGATTTCGAGAAAGACGCGGTCGATCGCAGGGCCGAGTCGGTGGACCGGCAAGGCAAGTTCCTGCTCATTGGGCTGTCAGGCGGACGTCAGATCATCATAAACCCGAAGCTGACCGGCGGCATCCAGCACTGTCCCAGTCGGACGCGCGTTCAGAAGCGGACCTGTGTCCGTATTCGGCTGGAAGGCGACGTCGATCTACGCTATACCGACGGTCGCCAGATGGGCCAGTTCTACTACGTCCCGGACGACCGGGTGGTGGAGGTGCCGGGGCTGGCAGAGCAGGGTCGCGACGTTCTGAGTGAATTCACGTTCGAGGAGTTCGCCGACAGGCTGAAGGGCTTTCACGGCGAGATCAAGGGAGTGTTGACGAGGGGTAGAGTGATTTCAGGGATCGGCAACGCCTACGCGGACGAGATACTGTTCGACGCGGGAGTGTACCCGTTCAA
>JAAXHZ010000313.1 GCA_012270625.1 Dehalococcoidia bacterium
GCCACGATGTAGAAGCCTTTGTCAGGCGAGTGTAGAACAGCATCGACTCCTGCGGTCACGAGCGACTCGTCCAAGGTCTTGCCCTCGGTCTCAAGGGCCATAGCTTGCTGGAATTCTACGATGCGTCTGGCGTCGTCGGGGCTAGCTTCACGGATCAATGGAGTTGACGAGGTCAAAATCGGCCTCCGAGCTGAGCGGTCACGAGCGAGCGGATTGTAACACACGATGATGACCTGCCTCCGAATTGACCTGCAGCAATCGCAGTGCTATCGTCCAGCAAAGCTCACTGATCCCCAGACACAGAAGATGCGAGGCTCCCATGCTGCCGAAACCTGTAAAGGACGAATTCCGACGGTCAACATCTGTATCTTCGGAGACCAATGTCGCGGTACCAATGAGAGACGGCGTTGTTTTGCGGGCCGACGTTTACAGGCCGTCGGGGAGTGGGCGTCACCCTACCCTGCTGCAGCGTATTCCCTACGGCAAGCACCAGCCGCGCTATCGGAGCATGTACCTCGACCCCATGCGCGCGCTCGACCGGGGGTACGCGGTCGTGATACAGGACGTGCGCGGTCGTCACGCCTCTGATGGAGAGTGGTATCCGTACGTCAACGAGCCGCGCGATGGTTTCGACACGATAGACTGGGTCGCTTCCCAGCCGTGGTCGGACGGGACGGTCGGGATGTTCGGCATTTCGTATCACGGAGCGACGCAATGGCTGGCGGCGACAGAGGCGCATCCCGCGCTCAAAGCGATCGTACCGGGTGTAACGGCGGACTCATACTACGACAGCTGGACGTACCTCGGCGGCGTCTTCCAGCTGTTCTGGATAAGCGGCTGGGCGTCGGCGTTCGCTCTGGACGACTTCTCACCGCGCATAGAGCGACTTCCGGAGGCAAGGGCGCTGCTGCGCGAGTGGCGTCGCGATCCGTTCGCGGTCGCGAACCATGTGCCACTTACCAATATGCCCGCGCTTAGGGACGTCGCCGAGTATTACTATCACTGGCTCGAACATCCAACATATGACGACTACTGGAAGTCGTTCGCTCCTCGCGAGAAGTACGACAGCATAACTGTGCCCGCGCTCAATCAGGGCGGCTGGTACGATGGTTTCATCCGCGCGACGCTGCGCAACTACGAGGACATGCGTGAACAGGGCGGGAGCGATCTGGCGCGTTCGCAGCAGCACCTCGTGGTCGGTCCGTGGCTGCACCAGGCTCTTCCCGAACCGTCAGCGGGCAACGGCTACTTCGGGCCGTCGGCATCAGGGGCCGCCATTGACTGGCACGGGATGCAGCTGGCGTGGTTCGATCGATGGCTGAGAGACGAGGACAACGGCGTCGATTCGGACCCGAGCGCGTACCTGTTCGTGATGGGCGCGAACGAGTGGCGATCTGAAGAGGTCTGGCCTCCACCAGACTCGGAGACGATGACGCTGTTCCTTCGCAGCGAGGGTAGAGCCAATACGCTGAATGGAGATGGCTTACTGTCTGCCGATCCTCCAGCCGAGTCGGAGTCTCCCGATCAATTCCTGTACGATCCGGCGAATCCGGTGCCCACTTTTGGGGGCGCTCATCTTGGAGGCGTGCCGACGATCTTTGAGGTTGGAGTCCAGGATCAGCGTGCAGTCGAGGCCCGCGAGGACGTGCTGGTTTACACTTCCGAGCCGCTAGAGCGCGATATAGAGGTCACGGGCTATGTAACACTCGACCTGTGGGCAGCGACCACGGCAGAGGATGCCGACTGGACGGCCAAACTGGCTGACGTTCATCCCGACGGCCGCGCGCTGAACGTGTGCGACGGAATCCTCAGGGCCAGCTACCGGGACTCGCTGGAGTCGCCGTCTCGAGTGCGGGCCGGGGAGGTTCGTCAATTCAGGGTAGATGTCGGACCGACATCGATGCTGTTCCGCAAGGACCACCGGATAAGGTTGGAGGTGTCGTCCAGCAACTTCCCGGCGTATGCTCGGTACACCGGCTCTCCACACGACCGGTCGGCTAACATGGCGACGTCAACTCAGACTGTGCTGCACGATGCGGCGCATCCATCGGCGCTGGAGCTGCCGGTAGTGCAAAGGTAGCCGGGAAGCTATTCTTCGGACGTGTAGTCGGCCACACGAGTTGGGATCAGGCGGAAGATGACGACTTCGGGGTGATCTCCTCGATAGCCGTCGGCGAAGGCGCGTCCCTCTTCCTCGCCGTAGTATCGGGTGGCCATCGACAGCACGAGATCGTACAGGGGCCTCTGGACCTCCTCGACCGTGCCATCGACTATCACCGACCTGTACGGCGGCTCTCGCCAGTCAACGCACAGCGATGCGTGCGGATCGCGCAGCAGGTTACGCCACTTGAGTGTGCGGCGGCCAGTGAAGAAGTACGCGGTGCCGTCTTCCCACTGATACCAGATCGGAGCCGAGCGAGGACGGCCTTGGACATCGACGGTACTGATGACGCCGACCAAGGTCTGGCTGAGGAAGTCGTGAATGTGCGGACTTATGGCAGTCATGTGGGTCACAACGAGAGCGGAGGCATCAACGACCGCCGTCATTTCTGTCAGCATCGCGAGCTTCGAGTATCTTTGACGCCGGGATTCGAGTACGCGTAGTCCGCTTGAAGCGTCGAGCTTCCTCAAGCCACTCGTCAATAGATGGCCTAGATACAATTCGTTCCAGTTCTCCGCGTAGGTATTCCTGCATAGATTGGCGTTTGCGCGCGGCGCGCGCGGCCAACTCGTCTCGGACTTCTTCTGGAACGTTTCTTATTGTTATCTGTACTGGCATAACTGAATTTTGACAGCACAGGTAGAGTTACGCAAGGAGCGCCGTGACGCTTTCTTAAGACGGCGGGGACTAGATTCAGTCCGCCGCTTGCGCGGAGCCGATATCGAAGCTTGGCAGGACATCTCGCAGGTAGTGTCCTGTCTGTGAGTGGTCCATCGCGGTCAGGTCTTCGGGTGTGCCCTGCGCGACTATGTCTCCGCCCCTGTCGCCGGCGCCTGGACCGAGGTCGATGAGCCAGTCGGCGCTCTTTATCAGATCGAGATGGTGTTCGATGAGCACCACGCTGTTTCCGGCATCTACCAGGCGATGAAGGACACGCATGAGGTGGGAGCAGTCCTCGAATGAGAGCCCAGTAGTCGGCTCGTCCAGTATGTATAGAGTCTGCCCGGTGGCGCGCTTAGACAGCTCGGTCGATAGCTTCACACGCTGCGCTTCGCCACCGCTAAGCTGCGTGGCCGGCTGTCCGAGTCGTATGTAGCCCAGACCGACATCGAACATGGTTTGGAGCTTTCGCTTGACGCGCGGGATGTTCTCGAAGTGTTCCAGCGCCTCGGTCACCGTCATGCTCAGGACCTCGGCGATGTTCGCGCCTTTCCATTCGATCTCAAGGGCCTCGCGGTTGTAGCGGGCGCCTGAACAGACCTCGCAGGGGACGGTCACGTCGGGCAGGAACTGCATCTCTATGTTGATGTAGCCGTCACCGGTACACGCCTCGCATCTGCCGCCCTTGACGTTGAAGGAGAACCTTCCTGGCTTATAGCCGCGCGTGCGCGCTTCGGGAACCGTAGCAAACAGCTCACGTATAGGTGTGAACGTGCCGGTGTAGGTCGCGGGGTTCGAGCGTGGCGTGCGGCCGATCGGCGACTGATCTATGTTGACCACCTTGTCTATGTTTTCGATACCGTGTATGGAGTCGCAGTCGCCCGGGCGCTCGCGGGCGCGATAGAGGGTCTGCGCCAGCTTCTTGTACAGGATCTCGTAGATGAGCGTGCTCTTGCCGGAGCCGGATACCCCGGTTATGCAGACTAGCTGGCCCAGGGGAATCTGGACGTCGATGTCCCTGAGGTTATTCTGTCGCGCACCCTTGATGGTGATGGATTTTCCAATACCGGACCTGCGTTCAGTGGGTACTGGAATCTGCTTCGTGCCGCCGAGGTACTGTCCTGTGAGGGAGCTGGGAGTATCTATGATGACCTGAACAGGCCCTTCGGCGACGACGTGTCCTCCGTGCTCTCCTGCACCAGGTCCTAGATCTACTATGTGATCAGAGGCGCGCATGATTGCCTCATCATGCTCGACGATCAGCACCGTGTTTCCGATGTCACGCAGGTTCTGGAGCGTGCGGATCAGACGGTGGTCGTCTGCCGGATGTAGACCTATGGAAGGCTCGTCGCATACGTACAGAACGCCCATTAGTCCGGACCCGATCTGTGTAGCAAGTCTAATCCGCTGGGCTTCTCCGCCGCTCAGGGTCGAAGCGGTTCGTGAGAGCGTAAGGTAGTCCAAGCCGATATTCAGCAGGAATCTTAGCCTGGCTTCGATCTCCTTGAGGATCTGCTCGGCTATGGCCTTTTCGCGGTCTGTCAGAAGATCGTCAGGACCGACGCCGTTGGTAGATGGAGCCGCTCCTGAAATGACATTGATCCATTGCAGCGCTTGGGAAATGGAGCGGTCAGTCATGTCGGTTATGTTCGATCCACCTATGGTGACAGCCAGAGCCTCCGGTCTGAGCTTCTGTCCATCGCAGTCGGCACACGGTCGGGCCGACATGTATCTTTCGATCTCTTGACGGACATGGTCAGACTCGGTCTCCATATACCGACGCTCAAGGTTGTTCAGAACTCCCTCGAAGCGCGTATCCCAGCGATAAGTCCGTCCGCGCTGGGTGCGGTGAGTGATACGAATCCGCTTTCGACCCGTACCGCGGAGCAGGGCGTTTAGCTGTCGCTTGGTGAATGTATTGACTGGATCTTCTACACTGAAGCCGAATTCCCTGCCAAGTGACTCGAGCTGGCTCATGTTCCATGAAGCCACTGTGCCCGTCCGCGACCATGGCTCGATCGCACCTCCGGCGATGCTCTTAGTCTTATCGGGAATAGCGAGGTCAGGATCGACTTCCAGCTTGTACCCCAGACCTGTACACGTGGAGCAGGCGCCGTGTGGATTGTTGAAGCTGAAAGTACGCGGCTCCAACTCGCCCAGGCTGATGCTGCAATGGACACATGCGAAGTGCTCGGAGAACAGCATCTCTTGGTCTCCGGCTACATCCACGAGGACGGTTCCCCCTGCCATGCGCAGGGCCGTCTCCACGGAGTCGGTGACGCGGGCAACGTCGGCGCTGTCTCCTGACACCAAGCGGTCGACCACGATCTCGATGGTGTGCCATTTTTGCTTGTCGAGGTCGAACTGCTCGCTCAGGTCGTGGACTTCGCCGTTCACTCTCACCCTGACGAATCCGGCTTGGCGCGCATTCTCGAACACTTCCTTGTGCTCACCCTTGCGACGCCTGACCATCGGCGCGAGAATCTGGAGCCTCGTCCTATCGGGCAGGCCCAGAACCGAGTCCACGATCTGCTGGACCGTCTGTCGCTCGACCGGGCGTCCGCATTTGTAGCAGTGCGGGCGCCCTACCCTAGCGAACAGCA
>JAAXHZ010000314.1 GCA_012270625.1 Dehalococcoidia bacterium
GTGATGAAGCTCGCAAGAAACAAGCTGGAGTAAGTGATCGGAGATATGAGGGCATTTCTGAAGGCATGTTTCCAAATGACAGTGTGTGTCTTGACACCCTTTGCCCTGGCCAGTTTCACAAACTCCGAGTCCAGCACCTCCAGCATGGAGGAGCGGACGAGTCGCAAATAGGTGGCTGAACCAAGCCAGCCCAAAGTAATGGTCGGCAGTACGAAATGCCTGATCTGCGTTCCCAGATCTTCACCAGGGAGTGCGCGCCCGGCAGCGGGCAGCCAGTCCAGCTGCACCGCGAATATAACGATAGCCATGATCGCGATCCAAAACTGGGGCAGCGCCTGCCCGAACAAGGCAAATCCCCTGCCGAGGTAGTCCAGAGGGCCACCCCTCCTGGTAGCGGATAGAACCCCCAGAGGGATGCCCGTAATCACGGCGAAGATCCAAGCTGCGATCGCGAGCTGCACGGTGGCGCCGAGCTTCCCCCAAATGAGACCAGACACCGGCGCGCGGTCGAGCAGCGTCTTACCGAAGTCGCCCTTGAGTGAATTGCCCAGCCATACCAGGTACTGAACGACCAAGGGCTTATCTAGTCCGAGATAGCGAGAGATCTCTTCCTTTTGCTGCTCGCTGAGGCCGTACCCCCCACCCTCCTGCGTGTACACAAGAAGCGGGTCACCCTTGACCCTAGACAGCCCAAAGACGATGATCGTCGCGGCGAGCAACGACAGAATCGCGAAGTAGGCTCGTCTTATCAGAAAGCGCCTCATTCACCCTCACCCCAGCCCTCTCCCTTAGTGAGAGAGGGGGTATGTTGGCTGGTATCTGTGGCCGTCGGCAGGTTCGCCTACCCCCTATCAGCCCCAAAAGGGAAAGGCGGCGCGTAGGGGCGGGTTTGAAACCCGCCCCTACTCTTGTCAACCTATAGAGGCGAAACTTTTATCTGGAGGCCGGTACGATGTTCCAGAAAGCGGTTGTGCCGAACGGGCTCGGCTCCATGACCCACTCGCCGATAGACTTGGGGTTGTAGATCGTCAGGTTGGGGACAGCGACCACGCCGGGCTTGAGGGCCCAGAAGTGCATTAGGTCGAAGTACTGGCTGTTCAGTGTGATGCGCTCCTCAGGGTCGTTCTCCTCGGCTACGTCGAGATAGATCTGGCTGATCCACTCGGTCTCGTAGCACATGCAGTATCCGCCTCTGGACAGGCTCGACTCTTCGATGCCCTTTGGCCAGTCGAACGGGTAGATGGTCTGCCCATCGTCACCGGAAGTGAGGCGCGGCACGGTCGCGCTTCGGTTGACCAGACCTGGCCGATAGACGGCGTATGGGAACTTGAGGACTTCGGTGTCGATACCGATTTCGCTCATCATGCCGCCAATGGCGTCTCCGATCTCCTCACCGAGGCCACCGGTGTGACCTGAGGAGATGAACAGCGGCATTTCCATCCTGACTCCGCTGCTGTTCCGTGCAAACCCTGCCCTGTCGAGGTACTCCTCCGCCATTGCGGGATCGTATGGGTACTCCCACTTGGTCTGCCAGAATTCGCTCTTCTCGTCAACGTAGCCGACGTGGACAGGCCAGCCGAGACCGTTGAGCAAGTGCTCGTTGATCGTCTCTTTGTCGATCGCCATAGCGACGGCCCAGCGGACGAGTCGGGCCTGCTCCATGTCACCGCAGCTCTGGTCCATCTGAGTGGGGTCTGCGCCATCGGGACAGGCGAGCGCGTCGGGATTGTTGCCGTCGTTGGGCCTGTACGGGTTGCCGATCCACTGGATGTCACGGGCGTACACGCCGTTGGCGGGAGTGTTGAGGTCTTCACCAGTTAGGGCGTTGTGAGTCTCCCAGAGGTTACCTGAGAAGATAACTCCCTGCTGGCTGGCGTTACCAGAACCGGTGCTGGCGAATCCGGCGTCGAGCGCCTCGGGCACACTCTTGATCGCCAGTTCAGTGGCGTCCAGCTCACCAGTCTTGAGGGCCGCTACACGAGTCGCATCTTCCGGCATCGCCAGGATGATTACCTTCTCGACAGCGGGATCGAATTCCCAGTGAATGCCAGACTTGGTGAACACTGCGCGGTCGTCTCTGATCCACTCATCGACCTGGAACGGACCGGTGCCGACGAAATTCTCGCGCATCCAGTCTTCGCCGTTATCTTCCTGGGCCTTCTGAGGGTGGACGACCATGCCAACGAAGCCGTTGCCGTTCATCATGTAGGTGTGCCAGTGGGAGTCGACGGCCGCGAAGGTGTAAGTAACCTGGTTGCCCGATGCAACAGCGGGGTTCTTTCCGAACAGCGTGGAGAAGTAGGACGCGCTCGGCGCGATGCTGTGGGTGGTGAGCAGCGGGTTGACCTGGTTGTAGCTCCACGCCACGTCCTCAGCGGTCATGGTACCCCAGTCCTTGTGGAACTCGACACCTTGGCGGATGTCTACGACCACGGAGAGGCCGTCGGAGGCGAGGTCCCAGCCGGTGGCAAGCTGACCTGCCGCATACTCGACGGTGCCGTCATCTCGCCAGCGCCAGGTAAACAGATCTTCGCCAACACCCCATGCGACCGCGTCGTACTGCGAACAGAAGACTGTGCCTGCTCCGGGGTTGCAGCCAAGAGCCGACTGAGCGAACTGGATCGTGCCCATCGGGTTCTTTGGGTCCGCCGCGTCTTCAGTTCCCGCCGCTATGGGCACCGGTACTGCGGTTGGGGCAGCGGGCGCGGGCGCGGTAGTCGGAGCCGCAGCGGGCGCGGGGGCTGGGGCCGTCGTCGCAGCCGGAGCTGGGGCCGTTGTCGGCGCCGGGGCGGGCGCTGTCGTGGGCACAGCCGGGACGGGCGTCTCTTGAGCGTCGTCGCCGCACGCAACTGCGAACAGCAACGCAACGATCAGAATAGCAGCTATTGGGATGGCTCGGAGTGTTCGTGTCATCAACTTCCTCCAGACAAGACTTCCGGGGTTGGAGTTCGTAGGACTGGTCAAGGCAGTCGTATACGTTCCCTGTGCGGGAACTTATACGTTAGCAAGAAAGTGATGTCAAGACTCGGGATGGCAGTGCGGTTGTTCAGTAGGCTAACGTCACGGCGGTTACGCCGCCCACGGTCAATACTATGGACAAGGTCTTAATGATCAGGATCTTGCGCTCCAGAGGCTCGTTCAGCACGTTGGAGACTCCCATACTGAGGACGATGCCCAGAGCGAATACGAACAACGGTCTTGTTGCCATAACCGTGGATACGAGCGAGACGGGCCCTGAGTAGATCGCACCCAACAGAAATGCCAGCGCGACGAAAACCAGCGCGCCCTCGGTGAACAGTATAAGTCCGACCGACGTCGGCCTCCGAAGTGTGCTTATGAGATCGCCCATACCACTTGGCTTGATCGTGAATGCGACGCAGGCTGCTCCGTTACCGATAGCCCGCCAGAAGAACAGAGTCCAGACGTCCATGTCGTCCGCGACCATCTTGCTGAAGACCTGGCTCAGTCCGAATCCCAGACTAGCCAGTATCAGCAGGAAAAAGGCCAGCACCTGACCGCGCCCGCGGTCTCTAGGCCGAGCGGTCGGCCCAAGAGACATCAAAGCGGCCCCAGTGACTGTGACGAACACGCCAATCCAGGCGAGCATTCCAATCTGCTCCCCGAGCAAAACCTGAGCGAGGATGGCGACGAAGATCGGGTATGTGGATGTGACAGGAATGACTCGTGTGACATCCTGTGTGCCCATCACCCAGAACATCAGCACGAGGTAACCACCGGAAGTCAGACCGGAAACCAGCGCGAGCACTACGTCTTCGCGCGTATAGCCGGTCCACTCTACCCAGGGGAGCACGCTGACGGACAGCAGAAACTGAGTGAGACCGACCATAACGATGAAGGTACGAGCGTTGGGAGTGAACCGGGCTATGAGGATCTTGTCCAGCGCCGAGATGACGGCGAAGGTGATCGTGCTGCCGAGAGATAGAAGGACCCAAGTCATTGAATTGAGAATTCGGAATTAGGAATGGTGAAGTGATCAGAAGATCGCATCGTCGCCAAGGACGCTGCGGATCATTAGCCGGGAGCGCTGGCTGTCTTTGATCCGTTGGTCGAGCGCGTCCGGATCTCCCCAGATGTCCATGATCCTGTCGGACAGGCGCTGCTGTACCGCGGTGTGAATACCGTCGTTTGCAAGGTTGTGGAACTCGCCGGGATCGGTGTCGATATTGTACAGCTCGAGGTCCGGGGAAGTGCTATGGTGGCTGTACGAGAGCTTCCATCTTCCCTGTCTTATCATTGCGCGAGGACGGTCGGTGCCGTGCGCGAGGTGCTCTGAGAACGCTTCGTCTCGCTGGCGATTAGCATCTCCGGTCATCTGCGGGAGCAGTGAGACACCATCGAGGTTCATAAACGACTGGGACGTATGATCCACCGACGCGACATCGAGGATGGTTGCCGCAACGTCAACGAGGGAAACCGCGCCGTCGAATCTCTGGCCGGGGCCGATCACTCCGGGCCATGAGATCTGGAGGGGCACTCTCGCCGACTGCTCGTAGAAGTTCATCTTGCGCCAGAGACCGTGTTCACCGAGAGACTCACCGTGATCAGATGTGTAGATGACTACGGTGTTCTGGGACATCCCCAATTCGTCCAGAGCATCGAGGAGACGGCCGATCTTGTCATCCAAGTACGTGATCAGACCGTAGTAGGCAGCGCGGGCGGCGCGGACCTCGTCCTCAGTGTAGCCGCTGAAGTTGAACGCCTGCCGTAGCCGATTCGCGGCTGCGGGAAGGTTATCGAGATGTCCGGTGGGATTGTTCGGGAGGTCGGCGTGATGAGGCCAGTACGTCGAGAAGTATGGCTCAGGCACAATGAACGGGAAATGGGGCGCAACGAAGCCAACGCATAGCGCCCAAGGAGATTCCTGTCGGGCCGGGTCGCGCACGTATTCCAGCGCGGCTTCTTCGATGGCGTCGTCTGCATCGATCATAGGGCCTGTGCCGGCCCGCGCTTCCTTGACGCTCGGCCAAGGCTCATCGGCAATCGGAACACCGTCCTCCCACAGGTAGATAGGATGCCTGCCGCCCGTGGAGAGGCTTGGCTCGGCATCCGGACGATGGCCCCCACCGTGCGGATCATACGCGAGCTGCTGGCCAAAGCCGTGAAGCTGATCTGGGCCGATCAGGTGCATCTTGCCGGAGAGGGCCGTGTCGTATCCTACAGACCTGAGCAGGTAGGGCCAGGTCGGGACGTCCGAAGGCAGCGGCTTGGCGTTGTCCCATCCCTCGCATCTGGATACGTAGCGGCCGGTCATAAACGACAGCCTGGATGGAACACAGAGCGGCGAGTTGCAGTATGCGGTGTCGAACGTCGCACCGGCTGCGGCGATTCGTTCCATGTTGGGTGTTCGGACGAAGGGATGTCCGTAAGCGGAGGACCACATAGGACCGTGCTCATCGGACATTATGACGAGGAAGTTAGGTCGGTCGATCACAGGGCGGTCCCGTAGATGCGCTCGGGTACGACGATGACGGCGGCGCGGCGATCGGCGATCATGGCCTGATCGTACTCGTCCCAGTCCGGGTGCTCCTGGCCGGAGGCGGAGCGGTAGATGCCGCGCAGCGCGTCGCGGAGCTCGGTCTCATCGGACTCACCGCGCCGCAGGAGCCTGGCGTGACCCTCCAGCACGATGTAGCCCCACCAGTCGGACTTGGAGACCAGCAGTGAGCAGCGCGGGTTGCGGGCCAGATTGTGCAGCTTCGCACGATCTTCGGTGGTCGTGAAACCCGCGCCGTCACCGTATGGTCCGACGGTTACGATGCTCATCTGGGCCGCTCCGTCCCTGCGGAAGGTGGTCAGGACAGCCTGATGGTTTGCTGAAACGAACTCGATGACGTTTTCGGGGAGCAAGTTTCGACCTCCAGATCACGCAAAGAAGTCTATCTCGTACAGGTCGTAGTGGGAGTGGTCCATGCCGAGACTCTTGTACGTCTGCTGAGCCACGAGGTTGGTGCGTTCGACGTAGAGCCTGACGCCGCAGAAGTCGCTGTCGGCCTCGGCAAGCGCGAGCACGTGATTGTGCATGGCTGTGTACACGCCCTGACGCCGGTGTGCCGCATCGACGTACACGCTCTGAATCCACAAGAAAGTCGCGTTTCGCCAGTCGCTCCACTCATAGGTGATGAGCAGACTTCCGACTACGGTATCTTTGATCTCGGCCACGATGTAGAAGCCTTTGTCAGG
>JAAXHZ010000315.1 GCA_012270625.1 Dehalococcoidia bacterium
CATCAGGGCCAGGCTTGTGGAGACCGTGACACAGCAGGCCGAGGGAGTGCGTCTTGAAGACGCAAGCATTGTCATTAGTGGCGGGCGAGGCCTCGGTGGACCGGAGCCTTTCGAAGAGCTGCGAAACCTGAGCCAGATCCTCGGTGGGGCATTGGGAGCCTCCAGGGCAGCCTGCGACGCGGGCTGGATAGACCACAGCCACCAGGTGGGACTTACTGGCAAGACTATCACCCCCGATCTGTACATCACGGTTGGCATCTCAGGCGCAAGCCAGCACATGGCCGGATGCTCGGCGTCCAAGAACATTGTGGCCATTAACCGGGACGAGGACGCGAACATATTCAAGTCGGCCACGTACGGCGTAGTCGGCGACTGGAACAAGATTCTCCCCTCGTTCATCGAGACAGTCAGAGAGTTGCGGGACAGTTAACTCTCTTAGTAGATGAGGTGTGTCGATGGAAGGCAACTTCCTCTTCGATATCGACCAAGTGATCCAGAACGTCTCGGAAGCGGAGGTGATGTCTGTATTCTTCCCGACGCTCCGGCGCGCGCTGATCGTGGATACCAGATCGAACGAGTCGGTCGGCCCGTTCGTTAGGCTGATGCCGATGGCAAGGTCTCCCCAAGACAGGATGCGCTCGATCCGCAGGCTGCGACCGCAGTTTCCGAGGCCGGCCAACCTGACGCTCATACCGTGGCAGCGATACGTGGACAGTCTGGTCGAGTCCGGGGTGTGGGACCAGATAGTGGAGCGGATCCGCCAGTCGGGCGATGAGGCCGCCGTGAGCGCGTGCAGCCAGGCGCTCAGCGATCTGAGGCAGATGGAACGGGATGAGCTGGTGTCGGCGATAACTGGGCGCAACTATCACACGATCTGGCCAGCTGATTCTGAGTGAGATTGGATGCTGACGGTTACCGGAGAGGCCAAGCGCGAGCTGAAGCGTATTCTCGAAGCCAGAAGGCTTGGAGCCGGACGGTGCCTGCGCCTCGCAATACCGCCAGCATGGCCTGGTCCGGGTGACTTCGGTATCGTGATCGACGACGAGAAGAGTGACGACATGAGCGTCACGCTCAGAGGTGTCAAGATACTGCTGCTGAAGCAGGACCTCGCTCCCCAGCTATCCACGTCGGTTTTGGACTACAAGGAGACTCCGCACGGGCAGGCGTTCACCCTAGACGTGTACTAGGGGAGTGATGTCTCTCTTGTCGTGGCTCGACTCAGAGCAGGCGTGTAATGTGTGCCCCGATATGTCCACTGTGCTCCAGCGCGCGCTGTCGCTACCTGTACAGGTCTGACGACAGGCACGGAGTCAGGGTGTTCTGGGAGTGCGAAGAGTGTGACCTCGCGTTTGTCCCGCCGGAATTCCATCTTCCCGAGAGCGCTGAGATCGAACGATACCTCATGCACGAGAACGATCCATCAGACATCGGATATCGACGATTCTTGTCGCGGCTGTGGGATGTTCTGAAGCCTCGGCTTTCAAAAGGGTCCGCCGGCCTCGACTTCGGCTGCGGACCAGGTCCAGCGCTGGCCCAGATGATGCAAGAAGACGGATTTGAAGTCAGCCTGTACGATCCGTATTTCTTCCCGGATACGTCCTCACTGGATCGTCGGTACGATTTTGTCACGTGCACAGAGACGGCTGAGCACCTGCGCACGCCTTTTGCGACGTTCGAGCTGATCGGCTCTCTGCTCGCTCAGGGTGGGCAGCTCGGAGTTATGACCGGGATGTTGGAAGACAGATCCGGATTCGGGTCGTGGTACTATCAGAGAGACCCAACTCACATCGCGTTTTACACCAAAAGAACGATGGAGTGGCTGGGTGAGGCGATGGGATGGGATGTCGAGTTTCCGGCGTCCAACGTGACCATATTTCACAAGATTATCTTATAGGGTTGAGCCGTGCGTTCTGGGAGGGAAGAGTTGGAATTGGAGCTGATAGCGAAATTCAAGGCGCATCCACGCCACGCGCAGGCCGTCGCGTTTGCGCCGGGCGGAGACGAAGTCGTGACCACTGGGATGGATGCGCTGGCCCAGGTGTGGTCCGTGCCCGGATTCGATTTAGTCCGAACTTTCTCAGGGCATGAAAAGAGTGTCAACAGCGCCGCCATAGCGCCTGACGGTAAGAGTGTGATCACAGGATCTACGGACAGGACCGCGATCGTCTGGGACTGGGAAACAGGGGAGCAGGTGGTCAGGCTACCGGGGCATAGAAACACTCTGGCGGCGTCGGCCTTTTCCCCATCGGGAGATCTGGCAGTTACCGCGTCGTACGATGGTCGTATCGGATTCTGGCCCTATGGCAGCGAGTCCCTGGAGATCGTCGTATCCCACCCCAGAAACGTCGGCTGTGTCAGCTTCGCTTCGAGCGGCGCGGAATTGGCGACTTCCGGCATCGGCAACCTGGTCAAGATATGGGATGTCGAATCGCGGAACGTTGTCCGTGAGATCGAGGCGCCGGGACAGGCGGCGACCGGATGCCTGTTCATGCCTGGAGGCCAGCTTCTCTGTTGGACCTACGAGGGGCATCTTGTCGTGCTCTCGCCGGAGAGTTACGAGAACGTAACTTCGGGCCAAATGGAGGGAGGCGGCCCCAACTCAGTTGCGACTGTGCCAGACACCGGCCTGTTGATGTGCTCTGTCGCGGGCGGCGTTCGGATGTTGGACTCGGATACACTGGAAACGGTAGCTGCCGCTGAAACGGGCATCAAGGGTATGTATGGAGTCGCGGCGTCTCCTGATGGGTCAAAGGTCGCGGCGGTCAGCGCGGACGGTAGGCTCCGAGTCTGGGGCATCGCAACATAGTGCGATCCGAAGGTTCAGCGTAATCTCTCGACCAGTTGGGGCAACACCGTGCCCGTTGGTCCACGGAGGACCACATCGGCCACTGAGGATAGGGGTGTCGGATTAGGGTTGGCCTCGATGACGTATCCACCCCTCTGGGAGACGGCTTGGGGGAACGCCGCCGCGGGATACACGGTGGCAGACGTGCCGCAGACTATCATGCCGTCGCAGAGATCGGTCACGGTGAAGCATGCTTCGATTACGCTCGGCGGGATCGGTTCGCCGAACATCACGGTGTCGCCCTTTACAAGGCCGCCGCACTCCGGACATTCGGGTGGCAGGCGCTGATAGTCAAACGCTTCCCTAAGCCATCGGGACTCGCATCCGATGCATCTGACCTTAGTGCGGTTGCCGTGAATCTCGATCAGACGAGTCGATCCGGCTCGCACATGCAGGTTGTCCACGTTCTGGGTAATGGTCATCTTGAGAAAGCCCATTCGCTCAAGGTCAACCAGCGCGGTGTGCCCCGCGTTCGGTTCAGCGGCATCGATCGCGGCTCGAAATTCAGTACGCGCCGGGTCTGAGTCAGGATCGAGCTGGTTCTGCCACCATCCGACCGGATCGCGGAGCAGGTCCTGGTACCCGTTCCAGCTCGGTTCGCCAATCCGGGTCCACAGTCCGCCTGTGCCTCTGAACGTGGGTATCCCGCTCTCAGCAGACAGTCCGGCGCCGACAAGAGCCACCAGATAAGATGAGTCCTTGATGACATTGGCCGCAGCTTCAAGAGCCATCTCGTCAGTGTTCAACGCTGTGCCTCCGCTCTTTCGGCTTCATATGGCAGCGGCGAGTTTCCCGGAATCGACGTACATTCTGCGCCCCCGTTCGATTCTAAGCTGATCCGCAAGTCCCGGCTCTGCCGTTGTAATAATCACCTGTTCATATCTGGAGGTAAATTCTAGGACATGGCGCTGGCGGTCGGGATCCAGCTCCGACATTACGTCATCGAGCAGTATCACGGGCTGATCGCCAATTGACTCGGAGATCAACCGCGCCTCGGCTAGCTTCAAGGCCAGAATAACCGTCCTGGCCTGACCTCGCGAGGCAAACCCGGCAACATCCAGTTCGCCAATCGATGCCGACAGGTCGTCGCGGTGAGGTCCGACAAGACTGTGTCCAGCGGCAATCTCCCTCGAAGCGCGGCCACGGATGTCCGCCAGAATAGCGCTTGCGATGTCTCTCGCGCATCGAACAGGGCCTATCTCAGCAGAGGGCAGGTAAGTAAGTGACAGTGGTCCATCCGAGCGGCTCAAATCGCCATGCGCCTGGTGGGCGAACTCGTTCAACCTGTCGAGAGCCCTCAGGCGCTCTGACACGATACGACCGGCGCCAACTGCAAAGCGTATGTCCCAGAACTCGAGCTCCGACTGGCTGGACTTACCGTCTCGGATTGCTCTCAGCAGGTGATTGCGCTGTCGCAGTACCCTGCCGTACTCCTGCCAGTCCGCAAGGTAGGTGTGGCTTAGCTGAGAGATCAGCATGTCCAAAAAACGCCGGCGCAGCTGCGGCGGACCGCTGGTCATATCGACATCTTCTGGTGTGAACAGTACAGACTTCAACACGCCGACGAAGTCGTTGGAGCGGCGACGCACTCCGTTCACCTGGAGTGTCTTCTGTGCGCGGGTCGGTCTAGGTATAGAGTCGCTGTTCGCTACCAGCGAGGGTGGCTTCGAGACCGCTCCGGTCAAGTCCATCTGGAGACGGACTTGACCCGCCGCCCTATTCACCGTGCCGGACACCTGCGCGTGGACAGGAAACTGGCTGAGAGACGCGGTGTTGATGAGCTCCGCGTCACTTGAGGTTCTGGTCGATCGGGCGACGGACAGCATGTGGATTGCCTCGATCAAGTTTGACTTGCCATGGCCGTTTTGACCCTGGATCAGGGTGATTCCCGGATCGAGACGCAGATCTACTGTGGAGTAGTTGCGGAAGTTGGTGAGGTTGATCTGGCGGACGCGGATATGACTGCCTCTCAGTCATGGGGTGCCATTTGGATTCTAACACAGGCCAGCGGCTGGTTTGGTTAGACCACTGAAGCCGTGTTAGAGTATCGTTGCTTTTCGGTCAGCATACCCGGCCTGCGGGGATCATAGGAGGATGTTACTCGATGCAAGTTCTGGCGCTTGCGGGTGGAGTCGGAGGTGCGAAGCTGTGCCTCGGCTTAGCCAGAATTCTCGATCCCTGCGACCTTCAGATAGTCGTCAACACAGGAGACGACGAAGAGTTCTACGGGCTTCATATCTCACCTGACCTGGACACGGTGATGTACACGCTGGCCGGTCTTTCGAACCCCGATACAGGGTGGGGAATCGCGGGTGAGACGTTTGCCACACTAGAGTCCCTGAGCAGACTTGGAGAAGACACGTGGTTTGGCCTGGGCGACCGCGACATGGCTACTCACATCGTGAGAACCAACCTGCTGAGACAGGGGAGAACGCTTTCTGAAGTCACGATGAAGCTGTGCCATGCACTCGGCGTAGATCACCCAATTGCGCCGATGAGCGACGATAGGGTGCGAACGAAGGTTGTAACCGACATCGGAACGCTGGCGTTTCAGACCTACTTCGTGAAGCATGGGTGCGAGCCGGTCGTCCGTGACCTCATGTTTGACGGCGCGGAGGGCGCGTCCATGTCTGAGGCGTTCAGCAGCGCGTTGGGCAATGCTAAGGCGCTCATATTTTGTCCATCGAACCCAATGCTGAGCATCGCGCCGATTCTGGCGGTGCCAGGTGTCGAATCCGCGATGGAGGGTTTCGACGGCGTTAGAGTTGCCGTCAGCCCGATCGTTGGAGGCAAGGCGATAAGAGGACCTGCGGCGAAATTGCTGGATGAACTTGGTGAGAACGTTTCGTGTGTTGGAGTTGCCCGGCGATATTCGGGACTGTGCGACGTGTTCGTTCTCGACGAGTCGGACCAGCAACACACGCCCGCCATAAGATCGCTGGGAATGGAGCCGGTCGTTCTTGACACAATCATGAACAGCGACCAGGACAAGGTGGCGCTCGCTCGCAGCGTTCTGAGCACAGTGGGCGTGGCGCATGCCCGATAGAGCGCGGATCACGGCTGTAGTGCCTATGAAGCCGCTTATCGAATCCAAGACGAGACTCGGCGGTCATCTCAGTGATAACGAGCGTGTCGAACTGAGCGCGGCAATGCTGAAGTCCGTGTTGGCGGCACTTCGAGATTCCAAGGTGTCCGCGACGATGGTAGTCGGAGGCGACCAACGTGTCCAGACAATAGCGTCGGACTCAGGCGCGCGCTGGAAGCCCGACCAATTCATGGACCTGAACCTGACAGTGTCCCAAGAGTTCGAGTGTGTCTGGCGCTCGGGTCATATCGCAGCTTACCTGCCGGGTGACCTTCCACTCATTACGGTCTCGGACGTCGATGACATGATCGAGTTCGCCGCAGGCGCACAGGCAGTAACGATCTGTCCCGCTTACGACGGGGGAACCAACGGGTTGGTCGTGCCCTGGAGTCGAGGCTTCTCTCCACAACTGGGACATCGCAGCTATGCGGCCCATCGCGAGTTGGCGGCGCAGCTTGGCATTGAAGCGAGAGAATTCTGGTCGCCAAGATTCGAGCTGGACGTTGATACGATTGAGGATCTGTGCCGCTGTCTCGACAGATCGCCGTCACACATGCAGAGCCTTATGAAAGCCGGCGGAGTCTTTTACAGGTGAAATTCGGAATTCTTCTGCCAACACGTCGGCTTGTGATGGAAGGAGGGACGCCAGAGGCGTTTGGTCAGGTCATCGAGCTGGCGCAGACGGCCGAACATGCAGGTCTCGATTCGGTATGGGTTGGTGACAGCCTTACAGCCAAGCCTCGGCTCGAACCGCTGACGACCCTTACCTCGGTCGCATCCAACACGGAGCGTGTGAGGCTCGGTACGGCGGTGCTGTTGGTTGCGCTGAGACACCCGGTACACCTTGCACACCAGGCTGCGACGCTGGACTTCATCTCAGGTGGCCGACTGGTGCTAGGGGCCGGAGTCGGTGGTGCATTCAATGACGCGCAGCGCAGCGAGTGGAGGAACGCCGGCGTGGAGGCGAAGTCGCGGGCAACGCGGTTCGAGGAGGTCGTGCACGTCGTGGGGGAACTTACGACAGGCAAGCCCGTGAACTTCGTGGGACGCCATTTCGAGTTTCAGGACGTGAGCATCGCTCCTGCCTCTCCACAGGAAGGCGGAGTACCGTTCCTCGTTGCGGCGCACTGGCGAGCGGGAAGGGAGCGGCAGTTCGAGAGGGTCGCGCGTCTCGGTGCAGGGGTGATTTCGATTTCGGACTACCCGGATGAGTACGACAAGGTCATTCAACGGGTACGGCACCATGCTGGAACGCTTGGTCGGGATGAAGGGAGATTGGAGCGAGCGTTCTATATGACAGTCAACATAGGGAGCGACTCGGACAAGTGCGCGGTGGAGGCGGACAGATTCCTCAAGCTGTACTACGGCATGAATATGTGGGGCGATCGCTGGGGGCCATACGGTCCTTCAGACCTGATCACCGATCGTATTCGACGATATGAAGAAGCGGGAGCGGAGACTATGATCGTCCGATTTGCTTCATTCGACCAGGAGCGTCAGCTGTCGCTTTTCCTCGAAGAGGTCGCGGCCCAGTTCGACTAGCTGCTCGAACTGGTCTTCGGTGAGTACATAGACCTCCAATTTCTCAGCTTCGGCAAGCTTGGAGCCGCCTCCTTCGCCAGAAACCAGATAGTCGGTCCGCTTGCTCACTGATCCTGAGACCGCGCCTCCCAGATCCTTGATCTTATCCTGGATCTCTGAGCGCGAGTAGTTGGTCAGCCTTCCAGTCACGACGAATCGCAGACCATCCAGCGATGTCTCGCCTGAGGTCTGAGCGATGTCCTCGGTCATATTCACGCCAGCGCTCCGCAACTTGTCCGCAACAGCGGCGTTCGACTCCTGTCTGAAGTAGTCGTACACAGACTCGGCGATTTTGGGGCCGATTGTGTTGATAGAGACGAGATCATCCTGCGATGCTTCTCTAATAGCGTGCAGCGTTCCGAAGTGTCTGGCAAGGACTGCCGCGACTTCGCCTCCGACGAACGGGATTCCTAGAGCGACCAGGACGCGAGTTAACGACTGAGACTTGCTTTTGTCGATGGCGGCCAGCAAGTTGCTGACGCTTTTTTCGGCCATGCGCTCCATCTTGATCAGCTCGTCGCGGTGTTCGGAAAGTGTGTATATGTCGGCGACGTCTTCGAGGAGGCCGGCAGCTGTCAGCGCCTGGCCCTGTTTGACGCCCAGACCCTCGATATCCATTGCGCCTCTGCTGACGAAGTGCTCGATTCTGCGCACCAGCTGTTCCGGGCACGAAGCGTTGGTGCAGTAAGACATCGCCTCACCCTCGCGGCGCACTACCGGCTCATCGCAGCTCGGGCATTTGCCGGGCATGTGAACCTCTTCATCAGAGCAGCCTCGTCTCTCGACGAGCGGCCTGACGACTTGCGGTATCACCTCACCCGCTCTCTCGACCACCACCCAGTCACCTTTGCGAAGGTCCTTCGACCTGATGTAGTCCTCGTTGTGAAGGGTGGCCTGCTTGACCGTGACGCCGCTTACGTGGACCGGCTCAAGCACGGCGTAGGGGTTCATGGTTCCAGTGCGCCCCACGTTGAACTTGACGTCGCAGAGCAGCGTGGTCGCCTGCTCAGCTGGGAACTTGTAAGCAATTGCCCAGCGTGGCTCTCGGCCAACGTCTCCCAGATGACGCTGGTAGTCGAAGCGGTTGACTTTGATCACGAGGCCGTCGCATCCGTAGTCGAGGTGGTGGAAGTCGTCCCGCCAGCGTTCGTACCAGTCGAGTACTTCTGAAACGGTAGAGAATGTCCGATTGTAGTCGTTGACCTTGAAGCCGAGGTCACTGAGGAGCTTTAGGGTGTCTCGCTGGTTATTAGGCACATCTCCCGATTCGTAGTAGCCTACGGAGTACATGAATATGTCGAGCGGACGCTCGGCGGTCAGTCGCGGGTCGAGCTGTCGGAGTGACCCAGAGGCAGTGTTGCGCGGGTTGACGTAAACGGGCAGCCCTTGGGCCTCACGGAGCCTGTTGAATTCTTCGAACCTGGACTTAGGGAATATGACTTCGCCGCGTACTTCCAGAATTGCAGGGATCCGGGCCGCTGATAGGCTCAGGGGAATGCTCTTGATCGTTCTCAGATTGGACGTGACGTCCTCGCCGACCAAGCCGTTGCCCCGTGTGGCGCCACGTGTCAGTAGGCCGTTTTCGTAGGTCAGGGAGACGGCAAGTCCATCGAACTTGAGCTCGCACACCATGTCGAATTGAGCCACTTCCAGTTGATTCGCGACTCTGGTATGCCATACCCTAAGTTCGTCCGCGTCGAAAGCGTTGCCGAGGCTCAGCATTGGCAGTCTATGGGTAATCTCGTCGAACCCTTCGGCGGGTGCGCCGCCTACGCGCTGGGTGGGAGAGTCGGGTGTGATCAAGTCCGGATGGTCTTCCTCGATCGCTTGCAGCTCGCGCATGAGGGCGTCGTAATCGGCGTCCGATATCTCAGGACTGGCCTTGGCATAGTACAGGTGGTCATGGCGTCTGATCTGCTCTCTGAGATCGGCGACTCTGTCCCGAACGTCAATGCGGACGGATATCATTTCTACTCCTGACGAAACTCAGCAGACGGTGCGTATGACTACAAGGTAGTGTCCGCCTCAGTTGGATTTTAAGCGAATTTTTGGTCACTTGCTGGACGGAAATTTTCCAACTGGATATACTTCGATACGGCCTTGATCGTACCTTGTGGCGATTGAGGACCCATCTGCGAATTGAGAGGTATCACTTTGGCTCCTTCAAAGGAGTTTCTCGAATTCATTGAGCGGTATCCTCCGCTGACAGCGATCGGCAATACGCCAACGGCCCGAGTCGATCTAGACCACCACACAGGCGAGGCCCAGGTGTTCGCCAAGTACGAGCACCTCAACCCTGGAGGCTCGATCAAGGATCGGCCTGTGCTCAGGATGCTCGTGGAGGCGATACTCGCGGGCGACCTCACGCGAGACAAGACTATACTCGACGCTACCTCCGGGAACGCTGGGATCGCCTATGCCATGATCGGGGCCGTACTGGGCTACAAGGTCGCGCTGGTCATGCCTGAAAACGCCAGCGAAGAGCGCAAGAAGCGGCTGATCGCGCACGGCGCGGAGATTATCGCGACCGATCCAATGCTTGGCTACGACGAGACCCTCTATGAGGTCAAGCGGCGATTCGAGAGCGATCCTGACCGCTACTTTTGGTGCGACCAGTACTCCAACATGAACAACCCACAGGCCCACTACGACACCACCGCTGAGGAGATCCTCGCTCAGGTTCCTCAGATTACGCACTTCGTGGCCGGTGTAGGTACCGGAGGGACGATAAGCGGTGTAGGGCGCAGGCTCAAGGAGCACGACCCGGGCATCCAGATCGTGGGAATCAACCCACCGGAATGGCCGGGCGTAGAGGGGCTGAAGCCTCTGGGCGAGGGTCACATAATTCCAGATACGTTCGATCAGAGTGTGGTGGATGAGATGTTGCCAATCGACGTCGATGAGGCCAGGTCAGTGTCGCTGGAGCTGTCGGCGAAGGGCCTGTTTGCCGGGCAGAGCTCGGGAGCGTATACGCTGGGCGCTCTCAAGACCGCCAGGAAGGCGGGATCCGGGACGGTCGTTACGATATTCAACGACATCGGGGAGAGATACTTCAGCACCGGAATGTGGGACAGGCGCTGATCTCTCTACCTGGGGTTGAGCCAATGCTCGTATGCCGCTCCTTCCAGATGACTACACGTCCAGGTTTTTGACTTCGAGGGCGTGAGTCTGGATGAAGTTGCGCCGGGGGGCTACGACGTCGCCCATCAGGGTGGAGAATATCTCATCCGCCCCGGCTGCGTCTTCGATGGTGACCTGAAGCAGGATGCGGTTCTCCGGATCCATAGTAGTCTCCCAGAGCTGCTCGGCGTTCATCTCACCCAGGCCTTTGTAGCGCTGAAGGTGAACGTTGCGACGGTTCTTGAACCGGGCCATCATCAGGCCTTCGCGCTCGCCCTCGCTGTAGGCGTACTCAGAATCGCGTCCGGCAGTGATCTTGAACAGGGGCGGCTGGGCGATATAGACGTGGCCGCGCTCGATGAGTTCTCGCATGTGACGGAAGAAGAACGTGAGTATCAGCGTCCTGATGTGCGATCCATCCACGTCGGCGTCGGTCATGATGATAATGCGGTGGTATCGAAGACGAGTGATATCCAGATCGTCGTCGAGTCCGGCGCCTATGGCGGTAATCATAGATCGAATGCCGTCGTGGCTGAGCATCTTGTCGGCGCGAGCCTTCTCGACGTTCAGAATCTTGCCCCAGAGTGGCAGGATGGCCTGGGTCCTGCGGTCCCTGCCGCCCTTGGCGGTGCCGCCTGCCGAGTCTCCCTCTACAAGATACAGCTCGCACAGCTCAGGGTTCTTCTCGGCGCAGTCGGCGAGCTTGCCGGGGAGTCCTCCGCCATCCATCGCGTTCTTGCGGATGATGAGGTCCCTGGCCTTCCTGGCTGCCTCCCGCGCGCGTTGAGCTGTCAGGCACTTGTCTATGATGCGCTTGGCGTCCGTCGGGTTGTCTTCCAAGTAGTACTGGACGGCCTCAGCGACGACGCTCTCGACCTGTGTGCGGACCTCGGGGTTGCCGAGCTTGCCCTTAGTTTGTCCCTCGAATTGGGGGTCTGTCATCTTGACGCTAATGACAGCAGTCAGGCCCTCGCGTGTCTCTTCGCCGGCCAGGTTTGGGTCTGACTCCTTGATGATGCTCTGCTTACGACCGTAGTCGTTGAGAACACGGGTCAACGCAGACCTGAACCCGGTAATGTGGGTGCCGCCATCATGAGTGTTGACGCAGTTGGCAAACGAGTAAACGAACTCGTTGAAGCTATCGTTGTACTGGAGAGCGGCTTCGACGATGGTGCCGCCGTCAAGCTGCTTCTCGACGTAAATAGGCTTCTGGTGCAAGACCTCGCGAGTCTGGTTCAAGTTCGACACGAAGCTGGAGATGCCGCCATCGAAGTAGTATGTAACCTCGTTGTTCGGCCAGCGGTCGGCGTGGTAGTGGCTCCTGAATCTGATGCGGAGGCCCTTGTTCAGGTAAGCCATCTCCTTGAAGCGCTGTGAGAGCACGTTGAAGTCGTACTCGTACTCGTAGAAGATCTGCTTGTCGGGCACGAACGTGACCACGGTTCCGGTCGAACCGCGCTCTTCAGGGCGTGCCCTCCTGTATCTCAAGTCGTCCTGGCGAATGCCTCGTGAGAAGGTCTGATAGTACACTCGATTCGAGCGATGGACCTCCACGGTGAGACTTTCGGAGAGTGCGTTAACAACCGATGCGCCGACACCATGCAGGCCGCCGGAAACCGTGTATGCCTTGCCGCCGAACTTGCCCCCAGCGTGCAGGGTAGTCATGACCGTCTCGACGCCGGACAGACCGGTCGTGGGATGCTTATCGACAGGTATGCCCCTGCCGTCGTCCACGACGGTAACGGAGCCGTCCTCGCGCAGCGTTATCTCAACGCTCGAGCAGTACCCTGCCATGAACTCGTCAACGGCGTTGTCAACTATCTCGATTATGAGGTGGTGCAGCCCACGCTGGTCGGTGCTGCCGATATACATGCCAGGTCTGCGCCGAACGGCCTCCATGCCTTCGAGAACCTGAATGTCGGTCGCAGTGTAGTAGTCAACTCGTTCTTCCGGTCTGGTTGCCATACAAAGCTCCTGTTAGAGTTGCAAATCACAACACGGCCCAATCGGAGACTGGATCGTGCTCATGCCGCATCCTCTGGAGTCAAGCCACTCATGGACAGATCATGCCAAGCGGCCAATTGAGGTCCGGCGGTTCTCACGACATGGGCGCAGATGCGTATGTCAAGAACCCGGCCGGACGGTTGGATGCGAAGTTACTCATACAAAATTCAGTAGTACAATTGTATCATTTTCCGAACGTTGACTCAATCAAAATGGCGCGCTCGTGAGGACGAAAAGTGCGTGGTGCAGGACTGCTCGGTAGATCTTTGCAAGAGCGCGTTTCTTGACACGCGCAGCTAATGGGTTCATTATTAGGCAGCGCATATTTCGCGTACAGAACCTGCAAAACCGAATCAGAGACGGCGGGAGCGTCCATCGAAGGACCTAAGAGAGGAAGCTGGTCGAAGTCCAGCGC